>NZ_CP036343.1:543139-544379 GCF_007746795.1 Gimesia algae | reverse complement strand
CTTCATGTCGAACCTGATTAAGATTGCTTAGAATTACCGGTCGGTTACTTCTCAAACGTAATCACCTGTCGAACGGCGGTGCCGGTGGCGAGGGCGTCGAAGGCTTCATTAATTTCAGCCAGCTGAATGGTACTGGTCAGCAGTTTGTCGACGGGGAACAGAACGGCCTGGTACGCGGCGATGAAGCGGGGTAAATCGCGGCGGGGCATGTGGTGGAATGACTACAAAACTTATTTTAAACCTTTTTTTCCAGCCAGCTCTGCCAGACTTAATTAGAGGTGAATGCTTGTGGTTCACTCTCTGGCGTGGCGGAAAGTCGCTTGCGGAGCCGTTTCCAGAGGAAAAGCTCCACAAGGAGTTGCAGATTGATGACCATGAAGATTGTCAGTCCAATCAGCGCCGGGATGTTCCAGTTTGCCTCGATCAGGACGAGAAACAGGATGGCAATGCTACTGGCTGCAGCCAGTGTTGCAGCGAACAGAGTCAGCCCCAGGATACTCCGTTGAGATCTCTGTTTAATCCCATTCGCGAACAGCAAGAAGAGCAGGCCCGTGATCAGATGCAGCACCGCGCCGAACAGAATAACGGGATTCAAAACCAGGCTGACCAGAAATAGAACTGCTCCGAAAAACAGGCAGTATCCGCCCGTAAAGCGGGTGAGTTTCGAAATGTTCTCAACAAATTTCTTTTCTGTAGCAGGCGTCAGAGGCATCGTCTGGTTACTCCGAGATTTCTCATATGGATCAACCTGAAATCACACCAGGCATCGATTTTCTATGATTGTAACCGCTGAGATTTTCCGTGTCTAAAACAAAGTGGTTTTTCGCCACTTTTGTTGTCCCGATGTTGTTGAGATTCGGGAATTACTCACGGCGTCTGCACCCATGTCTGTCAGACCGATTGTTTCAGCCAGTGCGCGGTAGGCCAGCAGCAGATGGCGGACGTGGTGTGGGGGATTGTTGGGGCGGGTTATGTGTCTGATTAAATCAAACAATAATTCAAGATATGTCGTCTAATATGGACTGAGAGGCAACCGGGGCTAACGCCCTTCGGCTAATCAGGTATGCCTCGTTCGGAGTCGTAGACATAGTAAAAGTTACGATGATGACTGCAAAAATCAGCCGCACGGCGTTAGCCGCGGTTCATGTCGAACCTGATTAAGATTGCGTAGAATTACCGGTCGGTTACTTCTCAAACGTAATCACCTGTCGAACGGCGGTGCCGGTGGCGAGGGCGTCGA
>NZ_CP036343.1:517032-543039 GCF_007746795.1 Gimesia algae | reverse complement strand
AAACATTAAAGTTTGGGATCCACGAAGGCTTTGCAGGTCAATGGATGAGAGTGATAGATACATCGCTCGATACACCCGAAGATATTGTTGAGAAACCATCAATAACTTTGGAAACCCCTTATTATGATGTTAACAGTCACTCCATTGTCGTTCTCCTACGATCATGATTTGCCACGCGCTTAAGGCTATGCGGTAATAAGCACATCACTGGCAAAGCAGAAAATCTGGTTATGAATACTTTCAGATTACCAAACTATTGATTGTCAATCACGCAGTTAAATGGTCGTCTTTAAAAAACTCCTCATTGTGTTGATAGACCATGAGGAAGCAGCGTTTCAGACGCGCATTTGAGTTCATGTGACTATTCACCGGCTCCGCGTAACCGTACACCAGAACCAGTCGCTTCGCTGTGGTTGATTATTTACCGAGTCGTCGTCGGGCTCGACGCTTGCGTTTGCGGTCAGCGGATTGGCGACGCTCGTCCTGGCGGTACGTTCGAATCGATTCGGGGTGCTCCGCTTTCCAGGCGTGCGGCGCAAGCCTGGCCCAGTCCGTCTCGCCGTCAAGGGCACGCTGCAACACGTCGTGCAGGTAAGCAGCTACGTCCAGGTCGTTACGAATCGCCGTGCCCACGATCGTCATCAGGTTCGCCGCTCGATCACCAGCGAACACCGATCCTTTGAACATCCAATTCTTGCGACCCGTGGCCACACGTTTCATCAGTTGTTCGCAATCGTTGTTGTCAATCGGAATCGAGGCGTCATCGATAAATCGCGACAAGGCCTCCCAGTGACGACGCACGTACGCAGCGGCTTGACCAAGATTGCTTTTGGGTAATACACGACCCGGCGACATCTCTTCGCCGGACAAGTACTCTTCGATCAGACCCAGTACATGACGCGACAGGCTGCGGCGACGGGCAAGCCGCTGGGACGCATTGAGCTTCTGGATCTGGTCCTCGATGTCGTAGAGCATCCGAATCCACGATTCGAGCTGAGCGACCTGGAGCGGGAACGCGCTGCGGCACTCGTCAATCTTACGACGCGCATGCGCCCAGCACGCCGCGAACGTAATCCGTGAGCCACTTCGAACCTCGATCTTCTGAAAACCCGACCAGCAATCTCCGATCAGGTTACCCGCGAAATCTCCGAGCACTTCATCCGGTCCGTCCCGGTGACGACTGACCGTGAAGTCAAACGCCACCACCGGAAGACGCGAGGCGTAATAGCCCCACATCTTTGCGTTGATGCTGGGCTTGCCAGCGGCGATCGCGGTTTCCAGCACCTCGCCGATCCGCTGCCCGCGGGGATGCTGGGACAGATCCGGCATCGCGGCGGGAGTGATCAACAACACGCCGGTGTCGTCGCAACCGATCGTTTGATCCTGTTTCAGATAACTGCGCAGGTGCGCCGCCAGCGGACGAAGTGCAAACTCAACACCCGCTTCGATGTTTTGCAGCGTGCTGCGACTGGGGGTCCAGCCACTGCCGGCGAACAGGTCTTGCTGGCGGTAAAACGGGAGATGATAGAAGTATTTCGCCGCCACGACTTCCACACCGATCGATGGATCGAAACGATGGCCCTCGACCAGTCCGGTCGGCCGCTCAGGACTGAGGATGCCTTGGGTTTTGTCCGCTGGGTGCGCGTACTTGGCATACCTGGTCACCCGCACGCGCAGTTCACTGCGGATCAATTCAAGTGTTTCGACTTCATCGTAGCCGATCAGTTTCAATCCCTCGCGTTGTTCCTTGGGAAGGTCAACGAGTTTCTCATAACGCGGCAGGTGTGCGGGGAACTTACGGTCGTCGCGTTGCGGGCGCCTGGGTTTGCACTTTCGGCTCGATTCTTCGGCGCCCTGGGCAATCTGTTCAGCGAGCCGGATCGCTTCTTCGAGCGCGCTGACCACTTCGGGCGTGACTTCCTCGCCCAGGTCCAGCAGCAACTGACCGGCACCGTCGATTCGCCGTTCGCTCTTACGGCCGTAGAGTTGTTTAAGAAGTTTCTCGATCGTCAGGTTCAGCTCGGTGACTTTCTCATTGAGCTGGTCCTGGTTGTCCTTGAGCTGCAAGACCGAGTGGGCCTGTTCTTCGACCAGCTTGTCCTTGAGTGAAAGCTGGGTCGCTTGTTGATTGATCTTTTGTTGCCCGTCATCGACTTGCCTTTGCAATATCGCAATCAGGCGATGGCAGTCTTGGATGTCGTTGGGAAGTGATTCATCAACCATAATGAGCACATTATAAGAATTCGGACTTTTCACACTACCCGATGATCGATAAAAAAAAGTGAATCCCAACAAAAACCGGCCCGCGAAATAGATTCTCGCCAGGCCGGTTTGCCGAAGGCTGGTTTGATGAGGTTGCGACTCAGACCGCAGCCATTCGCTTTCTTCTGTGCCTGGACGACTTCAGCGAAACGCCGGCGATCCACATGGCCAGTTCGACCGAATCGATGGTCACATGGGTTTTGTCGTCTTCGGGGCTGGGCAGCTCAACGGTACCTTGCTCAAGCCGCCGGTACCATAACGTCAGTCCGCCGGTCTCCCACCACAGGGCTTTGATGCGATCGCGCCGGCGGTTCACAAACAGGAATAGAGAACCGTTGAGGACGTTCTGACCCAGCGTCGCGGTGACAATGCCGGTTAAACCGTCGAAGCCGTTGCGAAAATCTACCGGCTCGGTGCAAAGGTAGATGGGCGTGCCGCTGGGCAAGCCCATCATGAGCGGGCCTCCTGGCTACAGGACGGGATCTCGAATCGAATGCGAATGCCGCCCGGCAGATCGACGGCCATGACAGTGGCCGGTGAGGACGCTGCAAGCGTGACGGGCAGGAAACCTGCCGGCTTTCTGGCAGTCTGTCGAGGAGGGGCAGACGTGCTGTCGCGAAGCCGTTGATGGTCTCTCCTGGTGGTACCGCGGATCTTCCGCCGGCCGCGGACCTTCCGCCGCCAGTAATAGTAGGACGCTTTTGAGACGTTTTCGTTTTGGCAGAACTGCGCGACGGTGATTTCAGCCTGGTCGAATCGCTCCAGTCGGTCTGCCCAGACTTGGGCGGTTTCACTCGAATTGTTTTGGACCATGGGATCTCCTGTATGGGAAACGTGAGGAAACCCGAGATTCTAAACCCTGCGCCTACAATGGTTCTGATGTACGGTTACGGCTCCGCCGCACTGCGATGTGGAGATTGGCGTGTAAAGCGGACCCACTTTGGCGCGGAAATGGGACCCACCTGGGGTTGGGTTAACCACGTGGGGTAACGTGGTGGTCAGTATGCCAAAGTGTGGAAGCGACTCAGGCTTTTTTGCGAGGTGGCTTCTTTTGTTTCATCGACTCTTTGAACCGATAGCTTTCACCATTCATCTCAAATATTTCACAATGGTGCGTTAATCGATCCAAAAGTGCTGCCGTCATCCGTTCGCCCTGAAAGATCTGGCCCCAGTCGCTGAAGGCGAGGTTGCTGGTGATCAGCAGACTTCGTCTTTCATAACGATCAGCAAACACCTGGAACAGTAGTTCCGCACCAGCACGGCTGAAAGACAGATAACCCAGCTCGTCGACAATCAGCAGATCGAGCTTGTCGAGCCTGTTCAGGAGACGCTCCAGACTGTATTGCTGTTGCGCGGTTTCCAGTTGATTGACGAGTGCCGCAGCGGTGAAGAATTTCGTTCGGATTCCTTCACGACAGGCGGCCAGGCCCAGTGCAATCGCCAGATGGGTTTTGCCCGTTCCCGGCTGACCAAGCAGACAGAGATTGGTATGTTGCCGGACCCATTCACCACGGGCCAGCTCCAACACCTTCTGTTTGTTGACTGATTTCATGGCCGCGAAGTCGTAATCTTCCAGCCCTTTTTCCACTGGGAACTGAGCCTGTTTGATCCGGCTGGTCAGCGCATTCGTGGACCGTGCCGCCACTTCCAGTTCAGTCAACTGCAGCAGATATTGCTCGAACGTCTGATTTGAGTTGGCCGCTTCGTGGGCCAACTTCTCGAACTCCGCATTCATGGCCGGTAACCTTAACTGCTTGAGATTGCTCTGCAGCAGTAGATTCGGATCGTTTTTCTTCTGTATTGTTTGTGGGGGCACGATGATCTCCTTGTGTTGACGTAGAAAGAAACAAATCAAAATGGTTCAGGCTCGGACAGGGAACCTGTACCGACAAGACCTCCGGACGACTCAATTCTTCTTTGCTCAGAGTTGCCGGAGAGAAATCAGGCTGATTGCGGGCATGCGCGGTACTGCGTTTGACCCGGCGAATGATCCGGTCGGCATCCGCTCCTTCGGGGCCACGCAACTGTTCGATGGTTTTCTGGACGCGCTGGACTGGATGTGCGGACAATAGCTGTAGCACTCGTACATATTGTTTTGCTCCCGCACATAAGCCATGCCGGTTTTCCAGCCGTTCGCGAAGTTCGTCAAACACCGGCGGTAGCTTCCACTGACGGTAGACGTTGGAATGATCTAACGCAGCCGGTCGCCGCCCCAAAGCTGCGAGGTAATGCAACGGGTTAAGAATCTGACACCCTTTCTCATAGCTTCTTTGATGGGTTGCCACCACAGTTCCCTTAAAGACCATTTCCACACGGTCAACGTAACCTTTGACGCTCACCGTCTGAAACGCACACTGTCGCGGCACGCTGTAATCCACGTTCTCAAACCGGGCGAACTGATACTTGTTGACCTTTACTTCCCGGCGGATGCACGGATCAAAGCGGTGCCTGGGCAACCCGGCGGCGTTTTGTTTGTCCTGTTCCAATCGTGTGCCGATGGTTTCTGTCTTACCACTACTGAGACGCTGCTGTTCCTGGAGGCAGCATTGCCGAAGATAGTTGTTGAGTTCCTCGAAATCTTCCATCTTGGGAACCGGAGTCGACCATTTCCGCTGCAACGTCTTCACGCGATTCTCAACGACCGGTTTTTCGTTCCCGCTGGCCGGCAGGCAGAACAGTGGTTCAAAGACATAATGACTTGCCAGGGCTGCATAACGTTGGTTGATTTTGCGACTCCGCCCGCTGAGCACCGCGTCGGCTACCGTTTTCGGGTTGTCCCACCAGACTTCTTTGGGAACGCGATCAAAATACTCGAACGCCTGCACCATGCCTTCCAGAATCGCTTCGGTCCGTTCCGTCGGTAGAGCGATCACAAAGGGGGCGTTGGAATACGACCAGACCAGAATCAACACTGAAACCCGTCGTCGTCCGTCGGGAAAATCGACATAAATCTTGCCGAAGTCGGCTTCCAGCCGTTGGCCCGGTTGGTGATCAAGCGGGATGAATGTTTCACGTTTATTGGTTCGGTGCTTCCGCACGAATCGACAAACTGCATCGTAACCGCCGAGATAGCCGTGCTCGTCCCGCAGTCGCTCAAAGATTCGTTGTGCTGTGTGCCGCTGTTTGGGTGGTTGCGATTCATCATCGGCGAGAATCTGTCGGATGGTCTCATGGAAGGGGCCCAGTCGGGGAGCCGCCTGAGTCTGGCGCTGCGAATATTGTTGCGGTTGCCCTGCACCGTGTAATACTTCGCGGATCTTTCGCCGTGAATGATGAAATGTCCGAGCGATTTCCCGGATGCTCATCCCGTCGCGATGAGCACGCCGTATACGTCCGTAATCGTCCACCGTAAGCATCCTTCACCCCGAAACTGAAGGTCAAAAGCCTCCAGTATCAGGAACTTGCTACGATGGGTCCATTTTACGCGCCAATAACTCCCCCAAAGTGGGTCCGCTTTGCACGCCAATCTCCAGCGATGACGAAGGCGTTTCTGCTTCGTCCGACTCACACCCCGGTTGCTACTCCCCGCAATATGTATAGTCGCTTCCCCAGCGTGGCCATGACCGCGATACCCCTTGTCCAATTACGCATCACTCACTTTCACTCCCCTATTAGCTTCTACCCTGTCCAATGCCGAACAGAGTATATGGCCCATCGTACGGATTGTCTTAGCACAACTGAACGTCCACAGTCCAGTTTCCCCAATGGCTTATCGCAATAGAATACTTCCTGACCGAATTTCGCAACGCTTGTAAGCCTTTTCCTTGCTGATTCAGACGACCTCTGGCTTGTCTAGATTGTACAATTTCTGCTTGTCGTGTTTCTGTTGACTATGCAGTCGTTCGCATAATGAGTCGAGCACTTCAAAGCATGAACTTGGCTACGGCTTTCAGAATCGACTATTTAAACCCACCGGAGCACGCTCTGGTGCTATCTTTTCATGAGAATACTTAACAGATCACATCACAGGTGGGTCGTGAAACACACCATTATTTTGCATGCAGCTTGTTAAACGTGGCGATCAGCAGCACGACAAACGCCACCACACAAAATACTCAAGTAGAAAACCGTTACAGATGAAATAACAAAAGCCAACACATTGGCCCCAACCCACTGCCAGATGCAGACGAAACCTTTACAATCAGCATTACGTTTTTCGACCAGCGACGACTCGCTTGGTCATTCGATCTTCAAAGGAGATTTTCACGTTCCAGCGCGGCAACTTTATCCAATCTTCGTCGGTGTCTCTCATAACCGCTGAAATTCGCATTCAGAAAGAAGTGTACCAGTTCTTTGGCGAGTTCAACGCCAATCACGCGACTACCCAGACAGAGAACGTTCATGTCGTCGTCCTCGACTCCCTGGTGGGCGGAGTAGCCGTCGTGGATCAGTCCAGCACGAACACCGGGCACCTTGTTAGCAGCGATGGACGCACCGACGCCGCTGCCGCAGAATGCAACTCCCCGTTCGACTTCGCCTTTTGCCACTGCCCGTGCCAGAGGCACGATGTAATCAGGGTAATCATCCTCGGGCGTCAAGTCGCGTGCGCCGAAGTCTACCACCTCATGGCCCGCATCCCGCAGGAACGCGATGATCTCTCCCTTGAGCGCAAATCCGCCATGGTCGGCGGCCAGTCCGATACGCATTATCGCCTCTCCTTCGGTTGCTGCAGCAAGGCCCTCGCCCGCTCGCAGACGTTTTCGACTGTGAAACCGTATTCCCGCATCACGACCTCTCCCGGCGCCGATGCACCAAAGTGATCGACGCCGATCGCGGCGGTCTGGGGGCTAAAATATGACTCCCAACCCAAAGTCGAGCCGGCCTCGATGGAAAGTAGAGGTACACCGGGGATGATGACCTGATGCCGGTGTGTCTCCGGTTGAGTCATGAACAATTCCCAGCAGGGCAGGCTGACAACCTGTGCGCGGACTCCTTCACCGGCCAGAACCTTCCGAGCTTCCAGTGCAAGATGAACTTCAGACCCCGTCCCCACGAGGATCAGATCGGGGGTTTCATCCCCGGCAGCGTCCGCCAGAACATAACCGCCGTGCGATACCCCAACCGGGACACTCTGATAATCATTCGGATCAAGGACAGGGAGTTTCTGTCTGGTCAACACCAACGCCACCGGACCATTCCGGCGACCAACGGCGATACGCCAGGCGGCAACGGTCTCGTTGGCGTCGGCAGGACGGATAACAAACAGACTTGGAATGGAACGCAGACAGAGGAGTTGCTCGACCGGTTGATGAGTCGGACCGTCCTCACCCATACCGATACTGTCGTGGGTGAAAACGTAAATCACCGGCAGATGATTCATCGCCGCCAGCCGGATAGGTGGTCGCATGTAATCGCTGAAAATCAGAAATGTGGCACCGTAGGGAATAAGTCCGTGGTGCAGCGCCATGCCGTTGAGGATCGCCCCCATGGAGTGCTCGCGGATGCCGAAATGCATGTTCCGTCCCGCTCGCTCATTCGACTGAAAGGTGCCGACCCCCTCCATGAACGTTTGTGTGCTGGGGGCCAGGTCGGCGGAACCGCCCATCAACTCGGGCAAGCCCGGTGCAAGAGCGTTAATACACTGACCCGATGCGGCACGGGTTGCCAGCGGCCCTTTCTCTGACGGGAAAGTCGGCAGGGCTGCGTCCCAGCCTGCAGGAAGCTCTCCGCGCATGACCCGGTCGAACTCCTGGGCCAGATCGGGATACGCCTTCCCATACGCCTCAAAACAAGCCGCCCATTCAGCCTGCCATGTCTTTCCCCTGGTGACTGCCTGCCGGAAATGGTCCAGGGCGTCCGGGGGGAGATGAAAAGATGATTCTGTCGGCCAGCCCAGACGCTCCTTGGTCAGACGCACTTCATCCTCGCCCAAAGGCTCGCCATGGGCCGCTGCAGAGTCCTGCTTGTGCGGGCTTCCATAGCCGATGTGTGTGCGAACGGCGATCAGCGAAGGCCGGTCTTTCTCGTCCCGCGCTGCCTGAATCGCATGAGCGACGGACGCGAGGTCGTTGCCATCCGCGACATGCTGGATCTGCCAGCCGAAGGCAGCGAAGCGAGCCCCGCGGTCTTCGGTGAAGGTGAGTTCCGTGTCCCCTTCGATCGTGATGTGATTGTCGGCATATAGGACGACTAACTTCCCCAGCCCGAGGTGGCCGGCCAGGGAACCGGCTTCCGAGGAGATGCCTTCCATCAGGTCGCCGTCACTGGCGAGGACGTAAGTAAAGTGATCCACGATAGTGTGATCCGGCCGGTTGAACCGGGCCGCCAGATGGGTCTCAACAATCGCCATCCCGACAGCGTTGGCAAACCCCTGACCCAACGGACCGGTGGTGGCTTCCACTCCCGGAGTCATTCCGTGCTCCGGATGCCCCGCGGTTCGGCTGCCCCACTGCCGAAAGCGTTTCAGTTCATCCAGTGGCAGATCAAATCCGGTAACATGAAGCATCGCGTAGAGTAGCGCGCTGCCGTGGCCGGCTGAGAGCACAAAGCGATCGCGGTCAGGCCAGTTCGGATCGGCCGGATTGAACCGGAGAAAGCGGTCCCACAAAGTATAGGCCATAGCGGCAGACCCCAGTGGCAGGCCCGGATGGCCTGATCCAGCCTTCTGCACCATATCCACCGCCAGAAGACGTAACGTATTAACACAAAGCTCATCTAGAGACTCTGGAGAAATAGCGGAGGGGGTCATATGTAACAGCCTTTAAAAATTCGATTTTAAATTAGTTTTATTCACTGCACACACAAACGCTGCGGACGCAGTAACTGATCAAATCCAGAAAGCTCTCAGTTCTTCTTAAGCTTCCTGTAGCAACGAATGAGACAATTCGTTGAGGAATCGTGATTGAGTTCTGGTTCTGTCTGGCTCTCAAGCTCCGGAGTAATACGCTGAGCCATCGCCTTGCCGAGCTCGACACCCCACTGGTCGAACGAGTCGATATTCCAGATAGCGCCCTGGGTGAAAACTGAATGTTCGTAGAGCGCGATCAGCTTACCGAGTGTTTCCGGCGTGAGTCGCTCAAGGAGGATCGTGTTCGACGGGCGGTTGCCTTCGAATACCCGATGAGGCACAAGCCAGTCCGCCGTGCCCTCCGCCTGGACCTGCTCGGACGTCTTACCAAAGGCCAGCGTCTCAGCTTGAGCGAAGACGTTCGCCAGGAGCATATCGTGATGCCGCCCGAGCGGGTTGAGTGGTTGGCCAAACGCGATGAAGTCGCAAGGGATGAGCCGGGTGCCCTGATGAATTAACTGGTAAAATGAATGCTGGCCGTTGGTGCCTGGTTCACCCCAGTAAATCGGCCCGGTGTCGTAATCAACGTGGGTCCCATTGAGCGTGACATGTTTTCCGCTACTCTCCATCGTCAATTGCTGCAGATAGGCCGGGAATCGCTTCAGATACTGTTCATAAGGCAGGATGGCCACGGTCTGTGCGTTGAAGAAGTCGGTGTACCAGATTGTCAACAGACCTAAAAGCACCGGCAAGTTTTGTTCGAACGGCGCCGTGCGGAAGTGCTCGTCCATCTGATGAAAGCCGTCCAGCATCGCCAGAAAGTACTCAGAGCCAATCGCCAGCATCGTCGAAAGACCAATTGCTGAGTCCATGGAATAGCGTCCGCCGACCCAGTCCCAGAACTCGAACATATTTCCGGTATCGATGCCGAACTCCGAAACTTTCGTGGCATTCGTCGAAACGGCGACAAAATGCTTAGCGACCGCTTTTGTATCACCGCCGAGACCTTCCAGCAACCAGTCGCGCGCACTGTGAGCATTGGTCATCGTTTCCGATGTGGTAAAGGTTTTTGAGGAAATGATAAACAATGTTTCTGCCGGATCGAGGTCGCGAGTTGCTTCCGCCAGATCGGTGCCGTCGACGTTGGAAACGAACCGGAAAGTTATATTGCGGTCGCTGTAAAACTTGAGTGCTTCGTACGCCATCACCGGCCCGAGGTCAGAGCCGCCGATACCGATATTGATGACGTTGCGGATCCGCTGGCTGGTGTGGCCCAGCCACTCGCCGCACCGGACCCGATTTGAGAAATCAACCATCTTGTCTAGTACGGCGTGAACTTGGGGAACCACATTTTCGCCGTCCACAAGAATGCTTGCCCCTTTTGGTGCCCGCAAAGCCACATGCAGAACAGCCCGGTTTTCTGTCAGATTGATTTTGTCACCCCGAAACATGGCGTCAATCCGTGCGCGCAAGTCCGTTTCTTCTGCCAGCTCCAACAGAAGCTTGAAGGTTTCATCAGTGATACGATTCTTCGAGTAGTCGAGATAGAGCCCCAGAGCCTCGACCGTCAACCGCTCGCCGCGCGCGGGATCGTCGGCAAAGAGCTTCCGGAGATGCAGGTTCTGGACCTCCTCATAGTGGGTTTCGAGGCTCTTCCACGCCGCGCACTCTGAAAGTGATGGGGCACTGATCGTCATATTCGTATACCTATTCGTTTCGGTTTAAGTCGTAAGTCATGAATTTCATTGATCGGCATTCACAAGTGAGTCACTTTTGTCAGAAATTTCCGCCATGAGTTCGTTCCAGGACTTCACGAATGACTTTGCTCCTTCATCCTGAAGCTGGGTGGCCAGGGCGCTGTTATCGACTCCAAACTTGGCAAACTCCGTTAAAACAGCCTCGCAGTCGCCGCCATCTACCGGAAGCATCTGGTCTAATTCACCATGATCAGCAAAAGCGATCAAAGTTTGCTCCGGCATCGTATTCACCGTAAAAGGGGATGCAAGGGACTTGATATACAAAATGTCAGAGGCATTAGGGTCTTTAGTCCCTGTACTTGCCCAGAGCAATCGTTGCGGCCGGGCACCAACGTTACAGGCACGTTGCCACCGTGGCGAATTCAGCAAGTCTCTATATGCTTTGTAGCTGCGCTGGGCGATAGCGATGCCCAACTGGTTTTGCAGTGATTCGGGGACCTTGTCGATTACGGCACGGTCCCAGCGGCTGATGAATAATGAGGTTACGGAACCGACGTCAGGATTAAGGCCCGCGTCAATCCGTCGTTCAATGCCCCGCAGGTAAGCCTCGGCAGCAGCTACATAGTGCTCACTCGAGAACAGCAGCGTGACGTTGACAGGGATTCCGGAGAAAATCGCCTCTTCGATCGCCGGAAGGCCTTCTTTGGTGCCGGGAATTTTAATCAAAACATTCGGTCGCCCCGCGCGAGCATGTAGATCCTTGGCCGCTTTTAGAGTACTGGTAGTGTCATATGCGAGAAGCGGCGACACCTCCAGGGAAACCCACCCATCCACGCCGTTCGTCTTCTCCCAAACCGGTCGAAACAGATCAGCAGCCTGAGTGATGTCATCGAGCGCGAGTTCAAAAAATAGTTGCTCTCCCGCCTCACCTTTTTTAAGCTTTGCGTGGATCGAGGCATCGTATGATTTACTGCTCTTGATGGCCTGATCGAAAATCGTTGGATTCGAGGTCAACCCGGTCACCGAAAGTTCGTCGATGTAGCGCTGGAGCGTTCCACTGGTGAGCAGTTCGCGCGTAATATTGTCGAGCCAGAGACTTTGTCCCAGATCGTGGAGTTTTTGAGTTGCTTTCATCATATTACCTCCGAATTTGGTGGGGACTCAGGAGTTGATTGAAATACGGGTAGTCGATTTGTTATTGTCGTTAATTCCCGCAACCATTGGAAGGTTGGCCCCGACAACATGTCTGTTGTGCAGCGCCATCGCCAATTTCCTTCGGAGTGACCAGGTACGTTCATCCGGGCATCACTCCCTAAATTGAGCAAATCCTGCAGAGGAGTCACCGCGAGCGCCGCCACAGAAGACCACGCCAGATGTAACAATAATGCTGTGACTTCGCTGCCCTCGACATGAGGACGTTGCAGATATTGACATACATTTTGTCGTTGATCACCGGACAGTGTATCGTACCACCCGCGCGTGGTGTTGTTGTCATGGGTACCAGTATACACAATGGTATTCGAAACATAATTGTCAGGCAAGTACGGGTTATCAGGTTCGCCATCAAAGGCGAACTGGAGGACGCGTGTTCCAGGCAGGTGGTACTGATCGCGGAGGATCCCCACGTCCGGCGTGATGATCCCCAGATCCTCCGCAATGAATGGTAGACCGCCGAGGTCTTGCTGGACCGCATGAAAGAACTCACTACCCGGCCCGGGTACCCATTGGCCCGATAAGGCCGTCGAAGCCCCTGCCGCTATGTGCCAGGCGGCGGCAAAACCACGAAAATGATCCAGGCGAATCAGATCCACATGAGTCAGTAATGCACGCACGCGGTCGATGCACCACCGGTAGCCGGTCCGACGAATC
Source organism: Gimesia algae (assembly GCF_007746795.1). Classification (NCBI taxonomy): domain Bacteria; kingdom Pseudomonadati; phylum Planctomycetota; class Planctomycetia; order Planctomycetales; family Planctomycetaceae; genus Gimesia; species Gimesia algae. Next base: position 530,484 of record NZ_CP036343.1, on the reverse strand, counting down.
GCATCCCAGTCATAGACGGGGTTGCCCCAGAGTTGGCCTTGAACACTGAAGTAGTCGGGAGGGACACCGGCAACGAAGCGCGGCCGTAAATATTCGTCGAGCAGAAACAGTTCCGGATGAGCCCAGACGTCGCTTGAGTCGGGTGAAACAAAAAAAGGCAGGTCACCAATCAAGTGAACGCCCCTGGCATGGGCATATTCCTTCAGGCAATTCGCTTGACGAAACACCAGGAACTGTGCCAGGCGAACCTGATCGATTTGGTTCGCCAGATCGCGCTGTGCCTGGACTAGGGCAGCCGGGTCCCGTCGGACCAGTTCGGTCGGCCACTTGAGGTAACACGCACCGTGATGCAAATCTTGCAGCGCCTGGAACAAGGCATAATCATCCAGCCAGTGCTGCTCCTCGTAACAAAATTGCTCAAAGGCGGGCAGCAGGACATGTCCGGCAACATTGTTGAAGTTGGTCCAGACAGTTTCGAGCAACTGGCATTTGAACGAAATGCTTGCATCGTAGTCGACGGTAGATTTTGAGAAGCAGTGCCCGGCAACATCGCTCGCCCGTAACAGTCCGTCCGCGATCAGGTCGTCTGGACTGATCAGGAGCCAGTTACCGGCGAAAGAAGACAGAGGTTGATACGGTGAATTGCCATGCCCTGTCGGGCCCAGTGGCAAGATCTGCCACCAAGTTTGCCCTGCTTCTTGGAGACGGTCAACCCAGGCCCGCGCCTGCGGCCCCATATCACCAATACCATACGGCGAGGTCAGCGATGTGACATGCAACAACACGCCGGAAGCACGATAATTCGGTGAAAATGGGGATAGACTTGTTGGATGGCTGCTTTCGCTCATAGTCTTCCTTGTGTCGAGGCCAGAATTCGTACCACGGTGATGGTGCTATTGGTGAATAGACCCCGCTGATCGGTCAACGGATGAACTATCATAACTTATTTCTCCCTTAATTGCCTACGTGACCACAATCATTCCAAAGTCGGATGACAGGATCGTGCCTGTCGTGGTGGTAGCGGCAGATCGGTCAAGCCAGTGTGCTGGCATGAGATGCTCCAGGACGTCTCACCATGTCGAGTGAGATAAATCAGAGGAAGTGGCTGAATTTCGTCGTTCATTGCCGGATCATCGTCCCCTTCACATTTTCATAAACCTGGTACGATTTCGCGATCCAGATGTCAGCAGCGGATTCCACAATGGCGCGAGCACGGCTGCTGCGTTTCGTCAATTTAAAAATCCTTAGTCTGGTTATTTTCGGTAAGTTCCATTTCAACGCTCATGACTCCTTTGCTGCGTGGTACTCGCGGCGAATGTGCTCCAGATCAACCCTGGGTTCGGGACGCTGCATATTTAGTCCTTCCAGGTATTCAACCACGATCCGGGCCACGGCGAGGTTACGGAACCACTTGTGGTCGGCAGGAATGACGAACCAGGGCGCGTATTCCATGCTACAACGAGACAAAGCCTCCTCATAGGCTGCTATGTAATCGTCCCAATAGAGTCGCTCCTTGTAGTCGGCCTCGCTGATCTTCCATTGTTTCGTGGGGTCATCCAGTCGCTCTTTGAAGCGTTTCAGTTGCTCTTCTTTGGAGATGTGCAAGTAGAACTTGAGAATGTGCGTATCGTGTTCGACGAGGCTGTTCTCGAACGCATTAATTTGGTCGTAACGTCGGGACCAAACTGCTTGTGGGACCAAATTGTGAACACGGACGATGAGCACATCCTCGTAGTGAGAGCGGTTGAAAATAGCCACTTCCCCTCTGGCTGGTGCGGCCTGGTGAATCCTCCACAGGAAGTCGTGCGATAATTCGTGAGCAGAAGGCTGCCGGAATCCCTCCACACGACAGCCTTGGGGATTCATCGCAGCCAGGATGTGATTAATCGTCCCGTCTTTGCCACCCGTGTCCATCCCCTGCAGGCAGATCAGGAGGGAAGACCGTCCATCCGCGTAGAGCAACTCCTGCAGTTCGCGCAGCCTGCTCTGGAGTAGCTCAATCTCCCCGGTCGCTTCCTTGTGACTCTCGTGGTGATCTTTGAAACCCGAGTCGATGTCTTTTAGTTTGATCATGGCTTTGGGCACTACTTGAAACTGTTGCAGCTGGTTCATTCTTACCTTCCTTTCGATACCGTGTGATGTTTAATCAGTCCCTCTAAAATGTTGCTCATTCGGCTCATTCGGCTCATTATGATCACTCTGTTAGCGATGGAATCCGTGGAGAATCTGGTGAACACTGGGGTCAGGAACCCGCCAATGACAGCGGCGAACAGGAATGCTGTCATTCTGATCGCAAACCGATGGCGAGACAAAAGGAGTCTCTGGGGACCTTAAAACATATCTCCTCAGTTCCATTACTTTGCTCCGTTTTGTCATCTTGAAACTTCATCAGGATACTTTGCCAACAGGGGGGCGGCGGTTGGATCAAACACTCGATACGCTAGCAGTTTCACACGGTCATTCACTAGGAACCACGCCAGGGCATACCCCCAGACGAACAACGCCCAGTCCCAGCCGAGGGGCGCCATGAACACTCCATACACGGCAATCAGAGTTGCCAAGATTTGCGTGCCGAGCACGGCTACCCACAGAATCCGCGCGGGACGTATTGTCCAGAACGGACCGCGTGTGCGCGTGACAAAAATCGTCAGGTGTCCCGCCACGGAGAGCTTCAGGTAAATCAACGACTGGATCACTTCACAATCGAGATGGAACACGCGTTCTCCCAGATAAAATAGCCCGAACGATGCAAGCACGCCCGTCACCCCCAAGACCGTGGCGATGCCCAGCACCATCCGCATGTCCCAGGCCTCCGGGGTCCTCTTATATCGCACGTTGTCATATGCAATCGACAGGATAGCACCGTCGTTGAGCAACGCCAGCATCACGATCATCACCGCTGTGACCGGGTAGAACTTGAAGATCAGGATGGAAAGCGTCATCAGCAACAGGACGCGAATCGTTTCGGCTATGCGGTAAATCGCATAGCTGTTCATTCGCTGAAAGATCTTCCGACTCTCTTTGATTGCATCAATGATTACCGACAAGCCGGGCGTCATTAGTACAATGTCCGCCGCTGCGCGGGCCGCATCTGTCGCATCGGAGACGGCAATGCCGCAATCGGCTTTCTTCAGTGCAGGGGCGTCGTTCACTCCGTCGCCCGTCATACCGACGATATGGCCGCGCTGCTGCAGGACATCTACTATATGGAACTTGTGTTCGGGGAAGACCTGGGCGAAGCCGTCTGCTTTCTCGATGGACTCCGCTAACTGCCCTGTCTCGTACTTTTTGGTTTCGCCGAAACCGCTGGCATCAAGGATGTTGTTCCCCAACTCCAGGTTACTGGCTGTTTCCCGAGCGATGGCCAGTGCATCGCCTGTCACCATCTTGACGCTCACACCCATCTCTTTCGCCGCTGCGATCGTCGCTTTGGCCTGCTCGCGCGGTGGATCAAATAAAGGCAACACGCCGAGAAACTGCCATTGGCCTTCCTGATCTACCCTCGCCACGCCCAGGGAACGGAAGCCGCGCGCCGCGAATTCGTTGACGGCCTCGTCGACGGCGGACGTCACCTGCGCAGCATTGACCGACAAAGCTAGAATCACCTGCGGCGCGCCCTTGGTCACTCGGAATTCGATTCCGTCCTTACCCTTGATAGTGGCTTCGGTGCGTTTATGAACCGGATCGAACGGCTGAAAATGAATCACCTCATAAGCCTTTAATGAATCCTTGTCTTGCAGGCCACCCAGAACAGCCAGATCGATGGTGTCGTTGTTTTCCTCGCGAGATGCCAGTGCGGCATTGAGAATCACTTCTTCAATTGGGGTGCCGTTCACGCTGAACGGGTCGCCCAACGTCAGCTTGTTTTGCGTCAGGGTGCCAGTCTTGTCTGAGCAGAGTATATCGATGCCCGCCAATTCCTCGATGGCGGCCAGACGGGTGACAATCGCTTCCTTCCGAGCCAATAGACGTGCGCCGACAGCCATGGTCACCGACAGTACAGTGGGCATGGCCACGGGAATGGCCGCGACCGTCAGGATGAGAGCGAACAGGAGGACGGGGGTCTGTGGAGGTTCCGCGGAGAGCAGCGGTTCGCCACGGAAGATTCCGACCAGGATGATGATCGCTACCAGTACTGACGCGAGGATGATCAGGTAGTTGCCGATCTTCAGCACCGCGCGTTGGAAGTGACTGGTCGTGTGCGCTTCCTGTACCAGTTGTGCCGTCTTACCGAAGTAAGTGTTTGCCCCCGTGGCATAAACCATGGCGCCCATTTCTCCCTGTCGGACAATCGAACCGGAAAATACCGCCTCGCCAGATGTGCGTGTGGCGGGCAACGACTCTCCCGTCAACGCAGATTGATCTACTTCGATCGCGTCCCCCTCCAGCAAGCGCGCATCCGCTGGCACGATGTCGCCCAGACGCACACGGATCACATCACCCGGTACCAACTCACGCGACGCCGGGGTAATCCACTTCCCGTCACGCTTCACCCGGGCCTTGATCGCCAGCTTGGCCTTGAGTGCGGCGATGGCATTGCCCGCCTGATGTTCTTCCCAGAACCCTACAACGGCGTTGGCCAGTAAGAGAATAAGAATAATAAAAAAATCCGCCCAATGCTGGGCCACCGCCGACAGGATCACGGCCACCTCGATCATCCACGGGATTGGCCCCCAGAAGTAGCTCAGGAATTGCAGCAGCGGACTGGTCTCTTTTTCTGTAATCTCGTTCGGACCATAGTGGGCCAGCCGTTTCTCCGCCTCGCCTTGCGTGAGTCCGTCCGGCGATGATTCCAGTTTTTTTTCTACTTCCGGCAGAGGCAGGGATTTCAGATCGTCTTTTGCGTCGGGCTTCGATTTGGCCCCCTTGGGCAGGTCTTTATTAGATTGCGCATTCATTTGTGATCTCCCCAGTTCCAGTCCCGGATTTCCGGCATGTCTTGGCCGTGCTTGTTGATGTACTGCTTGTGCTCAATGAGCTTGTCCTTGAGCTGCTGCTTTAGGTAGATACCTTTATCACCGGTCTGCGGGAGACGGTCAATGACATCCATCACAAGATGGAAGCGGTCCAGGTCGTTCAAAACCGTCATATCGAAAGGCGTTGTGATGGTACCCTCTTCCTTATAGCCACGGACGTGGATGTTGTCGTGGTTGGTGCGGCGATAGGTCAACCGGTGGATCAGCCATGGGTAGGCATGAAAGGCGAAGATGATCGGCTTGTCCTTGGTGAAGAGCTCGTCGAAATCCATATCGCTCAATCCGTGCGGGTGCTCTGTTGGCGGCTGTAACTTCATCAGGTCGACAATATTAACCACCCGGATTTTCAGTTCGGGCAGATGTTCGCGCATCAGGGAGACGGCGGCAAGTGTCTCCAGCGTGGGAACGTCACCACAGCAGGCCATGACCACATCGGGCGAAACGGCCTGATCGTTGCTAGCCCATTGCCAGATGCCGATGCCTTCGGAGCAGTGTTTGACAGCAGCATCCATCGTCAGCCATTGTGGAGCCGGATGTTTGCCTGCGACGACAACGTTGACATAATGACGGCTGCACAGACAGTGGTCCATCACTGAGAGTAGACAGTTCGCATCAGGTGGAAAGTAAACACGTACAATCTCCGCTTTCTTGTTCACGACATGATCGATGAAACCGGGGTCCTGATGGGTAAAGCCGTTATGATCCTGGCGCCAGACATGCGAAGCCAGCAGATAATTCAACGAAGCGATTTTCCGTCGCCAGGGGAGGTGCGACGTCACCTTCAGCCACTTCGCATGCTGATTGAACATCGAATCGATAATGTGAATGAACGCCTCATAGCAGTTGAAGAGTCCATGCCGCCCGGTCAGCAGGTAGCCCTCAAGCCAGCCTTCACACTGGTGCTCACTGAGCATTTCCATCACCCGACCGGAGGGCGCAAGGAATTCGTCGTTCGGCAGTGTCGCGGCGTCCCATTGGCGATTGGTCACATCAAAGACAGCTTCCAGACCGTTCGAAAGCGTTTCATCAGGCCCAAAAACCCGGAAGTTTCGCTGTTTGCTGTTTAGTTTCACCACATCGCGCACAAAAGGTCCGAGCACATGCGTATCACCAATGCCGCGCACCCCTGGCGAGGGAACGTCGACCGCGTACTCACAGAATTCGGGCATCCGCAAGTCGCGGAGCAGCATGCCTCCGTTGGCGTGGGGATTTGCGCCCATACGTCGTTCGCCACAGGGAGCCAGTTCCGCCAGTTCCGGTTTCAAGCGGCCCTGCTGATCGAAGAGTTCTTCCGGTCGATAACTCTTCAGCCAGTCTTCCAACAGCTTCAGATGCTCGGGATGAGTAGCAGGGTCGGAGAGCGGCACCTGATGCGCACGGAAGGTGCCTTCAACCTGAAGGCCATCAACTATCTTTGGCCCTGTCCAACCCTTAGGCGATTTGAGAACAATCATCGGCCAGCGGGGACGTGCCAAATTGCCGTGGATACGGGCGTCCCGCTGAAATATTTTGATCTGCTGCACTGCGATGTCGAGCGCTGCGGCCATGGCCTCATGCATCAACTCAGGTTCGTGTCCCTCAACGAAGTAAGGCGTCCACCCGTAACCCCAGAGCAACTGTTCTAATTCCTCATGCTCAATGCGGGCGAGGACGCTTGGGTTGGCGATCTTGTAACCGTTCAAATGCAGAATTGGTAGCACCGCACCATCGGTGGCTGGATTGAGAAACTTGTTGGAATGCCACGCCGTGGCCAGAGGTCCGGTTTCCGCCTCGCCATCGCCGACAACACAGGCGACAATCAGATCGGGGTTATCGAACACCGCCCCGAATGAATGGCTGAGCGAATAACCCAGCTCGCCGCCTTCGTGAATTGAGCCCGGGCACTCTGGCGATGCGTGGCTCGGAATGCCTCCAGGAAACGAAAACTGGATAAACAGCTTCCGCAATCCGGCTTCATCCTGGCTGATATCGGGATAAATCTCGCTGTAAGTCCCCTCAAGATAAGTGTTGCCGACGACAGCCGGACCGCCATGTCCAGGACCGGAGACGTAAATCATATTGAGATTATATTCGTTGATAACCCGGTTCAAGTGCACGTAAATGAAATTCTGCCCGGGAGTCGTACCCCAGTGTCCCAGCAACATGTGTTTTACATCCGCTAGCATCAGCGGCCGCTTCAACAGTGGATTATCAAAAAGATAAATCTGGCCGACTGACAAATAGTTTGCAGCGCGCCAGTAGGCATCCATCTTGTGGAGCAATTCTGGAGAAAGCGTTTTTGTATTCATCGTTCTATTCGCCTTTTTTCAACTAAGACCTAGAACGTGGCAAACCGTCTCGCCGATCACCTGTTCTTCATTTGTGCGAATGACTCGCACTGCGACACGGGTTGTGTCCGGCGAAATCAGCAGCGTATTTTCCGCATTGTACGTTTCATTTAATTCGATACCGAGAAAACCGAGTCCTTCGCAGATCCGCTTTCGAATCAGTGGCGAATTTTCGCCGATTCCCCCAGCAAATACCAATGTGTCCAATCCCCCCAAGGCTGCCGCAAATGCGCCGATCCATTTCTTGACATGGTAGCAAAACAGCGCGACCGCCTCAGCCGCCCGCACGTCCTGCGTTTCAAGTTCGAGCAAGTCACGTATGTCAGAACTGGTTTCCGACACGCCGAGCAAACCGGACTTAAAATTGACCATCTCGTTGAATTGCTTTGCATCGAGACCCTCAGTGCGTGCTAGATACCAAGCAAGTCCGGGATCGATGTCACCGGAACGAGTACTCATCGGCACGCCTGCAGTCGGAGTGAAACTCATGCTCGTGTCCACGGGTTTGCCGCGATGCACCGCCGCCAAACTGGCTCCATTGCCGAGGTGCGCAAGTATCACTCGACCTTGTGCCGCTTTCGGTCCGTCCAGACGAGCCAACTCCTGCATGAGAAACGTATAGGACAATCCATGAAAGCCGTACTTCCGTACTCCCTGGGCTTCATAGCGTCGGGGGATCGGCAACACCCGGGCCACGCGTGGTAACTCATGGTGAAAAGCCGTGTCGAAACATGCCACCTGGGGAAGATCGGGAAATCGACGCTGAATTGCCTCAATCAACAGAATCTCTTCCGGCAGATGTTCGGGAGCGAAGGGACTGAGCCGGTGCAGTTCCTCAATTATGTCCGCAGTGATACGCCGCGGATCACGATAGTTCGGCCCGCCATGCACGATGCGATGTCCCATCGCGGTCAAAGATTCGCCCCCGCAGTATTCCTCGATCCAGTCCATCAGAGTCTCCACCGCGGCCATGTAATCTGGCGCCGATAATGGCTGCGAAATGGAGTCCGCCTGATTCGAGACTTTCACACGCAGAGTGGCATCCGCTAGTCCAATCCGATCAATTCCTCCCTCCAGAATGCGTTGGAGCGAGTGACCAGGCTCGAACAACGCAAACTTGATACTCGACGAGCCGCCATTGATCGTCAGGATGCGTGCGTTAGATAGTTTCATAGGTGACTCCTTCGTCATTCTGCAATCCGAACGAAGTTAGTTTTGCGCATGTGGACGTGCAGTCCCTAGCGGCTCATTTTGTAGTTCTTTCAGTTCGTCTTCAGTTTAAAATACGAGCCATATCATGCTCATTTTATTATCTCATGAACGTGCTCGCGGACCAGCAGCCATTTAGTACGATTCAGCATTCGGTACACAGCAACTTTCAGAAAATCGTTGAAGACAAACCAGACTGTTGCATATAGATAGATGTAACCTGTCATCTTCCAGCCCACTGGCTCCATAAAGATACCGTAACAGGCAATCAAAGTTCCAACAATACGCGTGGACAACGCAGGGATTAATAGTTTCAATGAGGGAAAGGGGCGCTCCCAGAAATGCCGTTCGCCAGTACGGGCTACATAGATTGTGGAATGCCCGGCAACATCGAGCTTGAGGAACAGAATGGCCTGCATAAGTCCCCTTGAAAACTGCATTTCCTCTAGAATGAAAAATAAGAGGAACGACGAGGCAACGCCGGCCAGCCCCAGGACCGAGGCGATTGTCAGAACTTCACGCATGTTCCACCGCACGGGATGTGGTTCGATTTTTGCATTGTCATAGGCAATCGCCATGATCGGGATGTCGTTTAACAGCGCAAGGATGATGATCATGATAGCTGTCACGGGGTAGAAGTTGAACACTGTGATGGCCAACGTCATAAATAGGATGACACGCAGTGTTTCTGCAATACGGAAGATCGCATAGCTTTTCATTCGGCCGAAAATCTGTCTGGATTCTTCTATTGCATTGATAATGACTGACAAACCGGGAAGTAATAGCACGATATCCGCTGCAGCGCGGGCAGCATCGGTCGCCCCGGAGACTGCAATGCCAGCATCTGCCTTTTTTAGCGCTGGCGCGTCGTTAACTCCGTCACCTGTCATAGCCACTATATGATCGTTCAATTGCAGCCGATCAACGATTTGATATTTGTCTTCGGGAAATACCTGTGCGAAGCCGCCAGTTTCTTCAATCAGCCGAACGATCTCCGATTCATGACGTCGCACGAACCCATTGTGCGGACGGACATCTCGCAACTGTTCTTCCAGTCGATTTACGACTTCCTCGGCCACAGCACGCACTTCGTCAGATGTTGCATCGGGCTTCAACCGACCATAGAGCGTTTCAGTCACAACATCGGCAATTAACAATAACTCGGTTGGTCTCTCTTCGCTGAGTTCTGTGTGATTACGGATTTTCCCCTGAATTCCAAGAATCTCGGCGATTTGACGTGCGATGGCAAGGTTGTCACCGGTAATCATTTTAACATCGAGGCCCAATCGTTTCGCAGTAGCGATCGTTTCAGCAGAATCGTCCCGCGGTGGGTCATAAAACGGCAGCAATCCAACAAAGTGGAATGTGGACTCATCTGGTGAACGGACACCAATACCGAGCGTGCGATACCCATTATGTGCAAACTGCTCCACTTGCCTGATGACAGTCTCATCAACTACCGCATCATCACACAGAGCAAGAACAGCCTGTGGAGCCCCCTTGGTCACAATACGACTGCTATCTTCTCCGAATTTAATCGTGGCTTCTGTCCGCTTTCTGACCGGGTCGAAAGGAGTGAAATCTAATTGTTCACAATCAGACAGACGCTGCTGGATATGAGAATGTTGCACGGCCTGAAAGATTGGCGATTCCAATGGATCATTATTTTCTACTCGGCTGGCGAGTGCCGCATAAAACAGCGCATCATCGCGTGTGAAGTTGTTGAAAAGAGCGGGCTCTTCCAGTTTCATCTGGTTCTTCGTTAATGTCCCGGTTTTGTCGCAACAGAGAATGTCGACACCCGCCAGTTCCTCAATAGCCACCAGTCGGCTGACAATCGCCTGGTGTTGCGCCAACCGCATCGCTCCGACGGCCATTGTCACCGAAAGTACAGCTGGCAATGCCACTGGAATTGATGCAACCGTCAGTACGAGTGAAAAACGTAGGATCTCCATTAGTGAGTCGTGTCGGTACAACCCGACAAAAATGATCAGCACGACCATCACTCCGGCTATCAGAATAAGATAGTTCCCGATGTTGACTACTGCCTTCTGAAGGTGGCTGTGTTCATGTTTCTCAGCCTGAGCGACCAACTCAACCGTATGTCCGAAAAACGTGTTCAAACCGGTTCCGGTAACAACTGCAACCATCTCTCCCATCTTGATGACTGAATTCGCGTAGGCAATATCCCCCGTCATTTTGTCGGCCGGTACTGATTCACCAGTCAACGCAGACTGGTCCACCTGGAGATACGCACCATCAATCAGAGTGACGTCCGCCGGTATGACGTTGCCGATCCGTAGTTTGATGACATCGCCGGGAACAAGCTCGCGTGCCGGAATTTCGCTCCAACGCCCGTCTCGTAATACGAGCGCCAAACGAGCAAGCTTCTCTTTGAGCAGCTTCAATGCACTGATCGCTTTTGCTTCCTGCCGGAAGTCAATCACAACATTGACCAACAGCAGGATCATAATAATCCCAAAATCTTCCCACTTGCCAACAGCAGCTGAAAGGATCCCGGCGATCTCGATCATCCATGGAATTGGTCCCCAGAACCGCTTCAGAATGCGACTGAGAAGAGTTTCTTCTTTTTCAGGAATTTCGTTGAATCCGTATTGCTGCTGACGCGATCCAATCTGCTCCGTCATGAGTCCCGTAGATGGATTAACCTGAAGCTTTTCAACCACTTCGTCAGCAGAGAGCTCCTTGAAATCCAATTGGTTTGACATGTCTCATGCTTTTTATAATCCGGGTTCTGAAAGTTGCGAGAGTGCTTTTTCAGCCTCAACTGGTACCATAAGAGATGAGTCCAGCGACTTCAGGGCTTCAACGACAGGCCTCAGTGTCTCACGAAGATTATCGTTTTCGCCAGCTAAATGGTGCAAAACATAACATGCGCCGTCTCTGATCAATCCGGTTTCGTGGATTAATGCTTTCAGCAACGGTGGGACTGCGGTCTCACTCAGCGCAATCAATGCGTCACCCGCCACCCATTTAACTCCAAAGTCTTCTTTCAGCATTTCTATAAGAGCAGGGATCGCTGATGGGGATCGGATTTCACCCAGTGTCTTCGCTGCTTCCCATCGGAGCATTTCGGAAGAGTCGCCCAAGGCAGTGATGAGCGCGGGAACTGCAAATTCCCCCGTATTGGCTAAATGACGGCGTGCAGTTTGTCGCTCCTCGCTGTCTGTACTGCCAAGCAGTTGTATCCATTCAGTAATTTGAGCATTATCGGAACCAGATTGCGATGATGCTTGATTAGCTTCGTCTGTCATATGTTTGTCTCCTGATGTGTGTCCTCTATTTCCATACTCTCCTGCATAGAATGGATTGTACCTTCAACAGCAAAAAAAGTACATCAAGACCCGCAATAAGCCTGCTCAATGATTGAATTCGTCGGTATTTATTTTCTGTTGAGAATCAGATGAATTCCTTTTTACGTTTCCCTCCACATTGTAATAAGAACTTAAGAATAATTCCTAAATTAGAACTAGCCTATTTCAAATCTCCACAGATGGACAATCAGCTTTGGTCTTAGTAGGATGATTAGTTCTGATATCATAATTATTAGAAAGAATTGCATGACTCATGAAAACAATCATTCGTGTCATAATCATCGTTACTCTTGCAGGTGGCGTAGCCGGTGGATATTGGTATTGGAAGGCACGTCAGCATGACACCAATGATGACACACTCGTGTTGTACGGAAATGTCGATATCCGTCAGGTGGAGTTGGCGATCAACGGTAGCGAGCGAGTCGGACGAATTCTTGTGGAAGAGGGCGATTTTGTCGAGCAAAAACAACTCCTGGCGGAATTGGAACTGGAACGATTTGAATTGCAAGTGGCGCGCGCGAAAGCTCAGATCGAGATCCAACAACAGGTCGTAGCCCGGCTCGAAGCAGGTACGCGACCAGAAGAACTTCGCCAGGCTGAAGCCTCGCTTTTATCAGCGAAGGCTGAATATGATGATGCAGATGTAACTTTGAAGCGAGTTCTGGCCTTAAGGGCAAAGAAAGCAGTCGCTCAGCAGGAAGTCGATGATGTGAAGTCAAAGCGTGACTCAGCAGCAGCGAACGTCCAGCTTCTGCAAGCATCCCTCGATCTGGCAAAGGCCGGGCCTCGCAAAGAAGACATTGCTGAAGCCAAAGCAGAGCTCAAAGGGATGGAAGTAGAACTTGCACAGGCAAAACACGATCTTAAAGATGCTTCACTCTATGCACCATCACGTGGAATTATACAAGAACGCATTCTGGAAGTCGGCGATATGGCTTCGCCACAAAAACCTGTCTTCACTTTTGCATTAGTTGATCCAGTGTGGGTGCGAGCATATGTATCTGAGCCGGACTTGGGAAAAATCCACGATGGGATGAAGGCTGTCGTTGTAACCGATAGTTTTCCTGGAAAAGAATATGAAGCGTGGGTCGGGTTTATCTCACCAACGGCAGAGTTCACCCCCAAGCCTGTCGAAACTGCTGAGCTGCGTACCAAGCTGGTATATCAAGTCCGCGTGTTTGTGAAGAATCCAAAAAGCGAACTTCGGCTTGGAATGCCAGCCACCGTCAAGATAAAACTTATCAGCCAGTCACCGAATTAGTCGAATTTACTTCAAATGGAACTGGATCGCCAGTCGCCAGAAGATGGATGACATAACAGCGAGTAACAACTTGGAAATGCTAGGCAAGAATCTCAGTCAGCAAGTAGTGCTCTTCGATAACGTCAGTAAAAGTTTCCCAGCTTCCCCTAGGAATACGCAGGCTCTCAACTCAGTGAGCTTGTCAGTTTCTCGAGGGATGGTGACTGGATTGATTGGCCCTGATGGAGCCGGAAAGACCACTCTCATGCGGATGGCCGCAGGATTGCTCTTTCCGGATACTGGCAAAATCACAGTGCTTGGAATGGAGACCACCCTCGATGCTTTGTCTCTCCAGGCCCACATCG
>NZ_CP036343.1:513802-516932 GCF_007746795.1 Gimesia algae | reverse complement strand
TGCACGGCAGTTATCGCAAAGTGGCTGAGACGATCCCGGCGATCCAGATCCTGGGCGAACTGATGGCGGAATGGAACGTTGCCACCTGTCGCTGGCTGCTGGATCAACCGGTCTCCAACAGTGGGCGATTGAAGACGATGCTGCGGGAGATCAGTGAGCAGCGCGGCTGGAACTGGGAGATTGACCTGGTACCTGACCCCGATCCCGTGCTGAGTCAAACCGACCAGATCGTGGCTTCCGCTGACAGCCAGATTCTCAACGAGGCCGAACGCTGGTTCAACCTGGCACGGGTTGCTATCGAGACGCGGATACCCGATGCCTGGATTGTGGATTTGTCGCGGGGAGGGATTGAAGGAATGATACGATTCTTTCAGAGTTTATTTTCGCGCAGTCTTTCTCTCTGGAATTTGTGAGTCTGCTCTGCTGGCTTCCTGTTTGCTCCGCTCACCCCGAATTACATTCGGAGCCACCCGTCAGAGAAATTATCATTACCAAGATAAACTGATGTTCTGACAGGGCGTGCCTGTCAAACGCACCGGTCGCCCGCTGATTTGCGGGCAGGGAATGATTTCATTTCTGTGGGCCGGAAAAGAGGGCTTTTTCTTCTTCCTCCTGCACGATGATTTTCGGGCGGATTAACAGGAAACTGCGGGTCTGTTCCACACTGGTGTACTTGTAGACCAGTTCGCCAGTGTCTGCTGTCTTAACAATGACGGGGATTTTTGTCTTCTGCTGGGCGATTTCGATGAGGATCGTCTGGCGATCGGAAACGGTATTCACGCAGGTCCACATGGCGGCAGCAGACGATTCGGGATTGCTGATCCGCAGTTTGAGGCGGACTTCACGGCGGTCTGGGGAAATGACCGGCTGGATATAGCAGGGATGCTGCAGCGGGTGCTGTTTGCCGCCGGCGGTGTAGTTCGTCACGCCAGCCGTCTGTGCATTGAGCAGGGTGACCTGGGGCGCCTGGATCAGATTTGTCCGGGCGTTGTTTTGTGCCTCGTTCAACAGCAGGGCCACTTCTTTGTCTGTGAGGATGATGCCCCCGAGGGGGCCGTTGTTCTGTGGCTGCGGACGGGCGGTTTTCTGCTTGTCGAGATCGAGATCGAGGCCGATCTGTTCCCAGAAGTCCTCTGGTACGTTTTCGAGAAAATGCATTTCCAGCGAAATCTGGAAGTCCTGCTGTCGGCGAAGTTCCGTAAACAGGTCCTCGATTCGCTGATGCGTCTTTGAGGTCTGGCGGATGACGAGACTCTGCGAGGCCGCATGCGGTTGAATTGAGCCGTTACCTCCGACGGTCTCCCAGCTGTCGGGGTCTACCGTCGACTGTATGAGGTCGATGAGCGATTCGAAATCGATTGCGGGCGTCTTTGCTGCGGACGCTGTTTCGTCAGCAGGCACCGGACCGGCGAGGGGGATGGGAACCGCTAAATCGGCAACCGGATAGCTGACGACGTACGGCTTTCCGAGGGAGCGCGTGCGGCTGGTGATGACGACGACTTCGTCTCTCATAACATACGCAAGGTCCAGAGGTTCCAGCAACAGGTTGAGAACACTCTTCGACTTAATGCCTTTGACTTCGATGGTGACGGGAGTCTTGGGGGTTAAGCCGACCTCCTGCAGTCCAAGGGAATCGAGGAAGAGGTTAATGTCGCTCCGCCGGGAGATTTCTCTTAACACTTCGGACAGAGGCATTTCTTCCATCGTCAGTGAAATGGGTTGCTGGAGTGCTTTCCAGGTTTTCAATTCGAGGGGAGAGGCATGCGCCGGTGGTTTTGCGTTCGAGGAATCTGCTGCGTCGACCAGGGAAAAGGCAGCGGCCAGGGTGAGCATCAAAAAGGTGAGAGGTAAATAATGTCGCATGCTTCGCTTCCTTTCACGACTGCGCGGTCCCAATTCGAGGTGATCCACTCAGTTCCCCATCGGGGAGATCCGGCGGACCCGCACCAGGCCTGTGTGTGCTTCTGACTGCAATAGCGATCGCATCCGCTTGCCCTCACTGGACTTGGATGATCGCTCTGTTTCGTCCGGCGTATAGTTGCTATTGTTTAATCACAATTGTCTACTACCAGAGCCGCGGCACTCTACCCGCAGAGCCGGAAATCTGTCAAGATGAACCAGCGACATGCCAGCGGGCTGGAAAGAACCGAAACTGAGTGGTGTGTGAAGATTGAAAGGTTTGCACGCCACTACAGTGACGTACAAGAATGACGGGAACAGTATGATTCAGAGTCTTCAGATTGATGACGGGGCGTCACGGTTGCAGTTGTATTCACCAGGTTGTGATCCGGGCGGCTGTTACCGTGCGTTTTTTTTAAATCTTGCAGGAAAGGAGATGGAGTATGACACCAGCAGACCTGCTTGGTGAGTTCTCGTTTAAGATTTACGAACCGCCGCTGTCTGAGATGCGCGAAGATTGCAGAATTTATGACCTGTCGGATCCGGCGGCGGTTCTGATGCTCATCATCGACTTTGAAACAGAGGTCTCCATGAATGGGATCAACAATTTTCTCGGGAATAGCAGTGGTCAGTATGCGCATGAAACCGTTGCTGCATTGCAGACGATCGGCGCACAGACTCAGGCGATCCTGCTCCAAAAAATTCTGATCGTAGCTGCCAATGCCGGCATGACGCATGATGCGATTCAGGCAGATCGGTCGGGTCTCGAGGAGTTTTCGATCACGAGCTTCCAAGAACTGCATGGTGACAAATGGGATGCCGCGTCACACGAAATCCAGGAGATCGAAGCGGTAATCGACTATACAGAGATGATGTCCTGTGCCGAGTCCTATGTTGAGCGTTACAGTGCACAGATTCATCAGGCGCTGGGCATCTCACTAGATTGAGACTATATAATTTCGGATTTCTATACGGGTGTTTAAACGGAGCCGGAGGAAATATTATGCCTGACCAGCGTCAACATCGTGGTGCGCATCCGCAGGATCAAAGTTTGTTTGATACTGTTTCCGAGCCGGGACTGCGGCAGGCGACCTGTGACTTCAGCTGGCTGTTGACTCGCGGGTATGCGCCTGTTTCTGCACTCAAACTGGTGGGGGACCGGTATGCTTTGAATGCGCGGCAGAGAACCGCTGTGGGGCGTTGTGCCTGCGGTGAAGTGGAAGCTGGCCGA
>NZ_CP036343.1:498071-513702 GCF_007746795.1 Gimesia algae | reverse complement strand
CCAAAATGGCGCCCGCCCCCCAAACGGACCAGACCTTGCTAATGATTGCTCTGGTCTTGTGGCTGTCCCTCTTACGGCTGGTGTAGTGGTCATTGTAATTCTCCTCCTTCAAACTAGTGTAAACCTTCAAGATACAACAAGCTGTTGAATCAACAACAATGACTCTTCGTTTATGCATTCTCTCCTAATCGACTTAGCCATATCGAGTCTCTTTTAAGTTTGATAGAGCATTCCCATTAAATTCAGATACTTCGTAACAAACCTTGACTGAGTATAAATCAGAGAATCCGCTAAAAGCCGATGCAGGATTACCCTACTGCTAACCTCAGGAAATTTCCGATAAATCTAATATTCTGCACACTGCTTACCTCTGGCATAAAACCAGAATCAATCCATCTGCAAGAGACTACCTAAAGAATTATCTGTTCCTGCTTGCCGAACTGCAGTGCCAGCAAAGTTTCAGGTTCAACTAAAGTTTCTATTGGAACCTCATTTCGACGAATCGGTATTTTGCGAGGACATTCTATTCCCAATTTCACTTTTCCTCCCCGTATCCTGACTACCGTCAATACAATATCATCAGCAATCTGGATCTATTCATTTTTTTTCGTGTTAGAACAAGCATGGCCTTCTTTCCGTGATTTGAATGTACGCGACATCTGATTCTGACAACAAAAACGAGCTAAATATGCCAGTCGTTCCAATATGACGCGATCGAAACAGGACACTCGATGCTGACCACCCAGATCCAAAAAATCTAGTTTGGCAGCCAGAATCACTCGTACCAATTCCTCGCGCGTCATCTGATGGATTTGTTCATTCGACAAATCGGCGATGAGGGTATGATCTAATACCTCTTCTTCGGCTGCCCACGACGCTTTATTCTGAAATCGGGCATTATCCTGAATTTTTTCTGGTAGAGGCCCGCTTCCTGTGGTTTTCATCATCTTGTTTTCCTGGAAATAGAGTTTTCATCTGAACCAAACCACTGCTCAAAAACATCCCTGTCCGTCATGGTCACAAAATTCGTTCACACTGATCTCCCAGTCAATGTGTCTCCGGCGTGATCCGACTATCACTACAAAAATGGTCGCTATTGAATTCTAAGATTGTGTTATCTACTCACGAGCAACATCACCACGCTACGTTCGCAAATGAATCTTTTATCGAGTATCACATTACCGAAGCTGTAGTCTTTCGAAAACCGGAAAATTGACCAATCTTTAATGGGGAAATCCCCTAGTGAAGTGTCTTTTTGAATCTGAGGATGATCAATTTCAAGACAGTGCGACAACGGAGCACGTAAACCACATCGTCAACTCTCAATTTCAAGCTTGACAATGCACTAAGTATTATCTGGTCAATCGAGAGTCTCTTCGGCATTTACTTCAACATAGCCAATGGTTATGTTGAAGAGTACTTTGTGGGGGGCAAAATGCCGTTCGGGAACCACTTTCAGAATTGAGATGAGCGTCATGCGCGATGTACAGGGCTTGCCCATTTTACTGGTAGAAGCAGACTCGGAATCACGTGCACAGATTATACAGATCCTCTCGAGTGATAATTATCGTATTGATTCCGCGGAAACGATTGCTCAGATGATGGATCGAGATAACTGGTCCGACTATTTTCTAATCATTCTCGAACACGAACTGCCCGACGGAAGAACTGATGAGTTCCTCCCCAAGCTACAACAACTGGCCCCCAATGCAGAGTTATTGGTGATCACGTCGCAATCCAGAATTGAGAATATGATCATTGCATTTCGTAATGGGATTGCCGATTATTTTGTGAAACCCATTGATCCAGCTTTATTTCGATCATCCTTAAAACGGATTCTTCAAAATCATACCATCTCCAATGAATTACGTCACATACAGGCAAAACTCAAAGCCATCATGGAAGCAGCCATCGAGGGAATAGTGACAATCAACCGCAGAGGACTGATTAGAACTTTTAATCCGGCGGCTGAGAAAATGTTTGGCTATTCTGCGAGTGAAATTATCAATAAAAATGTCAGTTTACTCACTCGCCTTCCCACTCGGAAACAGTACGATCAGTACCTCTCCGACTATCTGGAAACGGGTATATCAGATATCGTGGGAGCCAGGCGTGAACTGAAAGGCTGCCGACGCGATGGAACAATCTTCCCGATTGAACTCTCAGTTACCGATCTGCCTCAATTCGGTATCTTTGCTGGTATTATAGTCGATATTAGCGAACGCAAACGGGCAGAACAAAAACAGAAAAAATTGACCAGAGCCATTGCAATCGCAGGACAACAAGAACGTCGTCAACTGGCGAATCTTCTGCACGATCAGCTGCAACAGTTGCTGGTCGGCGTTCGCATCCACCTGGAGATCGCAAAGAATGATACACCCGTTGAAGCCATCAAACAGACTCTGGAACGCGCGGATGAACTGCTGAGTCAAGGCATCGAACTTACACGGTCATTAACGGCGGAGTTAAATCCCGTAGCACTGCACGAGGAAGGACTGGCGACAGCATTGGAGTGGTTGTCCCATCGTATGAAAGCACGGTATAACTTAACCGTCACGTTGGATCTTGATCGCCGAGCCAATCCTCGAAATGAGTTGATAGACATCGTTTTATATGAATGTATCCGCGAGTTATTATTTAATATCGTCAAGCATTCTCAAATGACTGAGGCACAGGTCCGTATGGGTCTTCTTTCGAACCAGGAAATTGAAATCATCGTCTCTGATAAAGGAATCGGATTTGATCCCCAGCAGTTCGAACACCAGATCTCAGACGTCGGCGGAATCGGTCTCAGTAATATTGAATTTCGCTTATCACTCATTCAAGGAAAGTTTTGGCTGGAATCTTCGAATGGTCAAGGGACAATCGCACGTATTAGCGCCCCCCTTGAATTAGAAGAATCAAATATTTCTGATGAAACTTCCTGAAATAATTTTGCTGATACAGAAGAATTTCTCCACTTGCTGACAGAATTCAAGTGGATACTCAGACCAGGAGGTGGATTCGTAGCAGTTACCTTATCGAATTTAGGTTATCAATGTTTTGTTATAATAACTTAATTGTGGACCCACAAGAATTTCTAACTTTAACAGGTTGTCTGTCAATCTATGTCCGGAAAGCCATGAAAGCGGTCAGGTACGACATCAATGACACGTGGGTACCGATAGAAATTAGATTATATTGGCGGTGAAGCCATGAAGACCGAGCAGATATTTCAACTCATGCCGGAACGTTGCTTAAATCGGTGCAAATTGACTGATGTCAACAGTCGACATCCTCAAGAAGCGACAGCGCCACCTTGTTGGATTAACAAGGACCATCGTGACACAGTGTCACTGCAATCGTTGCTTGAATCGATCGGCGTGCATCCGCTGGCAATTGAAGCGTGTTTGGATCCAACTCCCGCTTCTTTACTGGCCGTATATGGAAAGTCGCTCTTTATTGCCTTGCCAATCCACACGGCATGGGATACTGAAGAACGCACATTTTTATGGATTATTTGCCTACCTCGAATCATCATCACAATACACGAGGCCGATATCCCCGCGTTGCAGCAAATCATCGAACGCTATAGTGACGGCATGCGTTTTCACGGCGAAAACACGTCGGCAATTCTGTACCAGATTCTCGATCATGTGATTGACGAAGATATGATGTTCACGTTAAAAACGCGTGATGTCATCGACCGGCTGGATCAGTTACTCGATGACAATTTCGACAAGAAGTTGACAGAAGAAACTCTCCCGTTGAAACGCCAATTGACACGGCTAGCAGCTACATTCGAAGATCAACTGTACTGCGTCAGTTCGTTGCAAACGATCGACTCCGAATCGTTCAGCGTTTCAGAATTGCACGAATACTTTCGCGATGCATTCTTGCATTTGGAACATGCATCCCGTGTGATTGGTCGGCAGCTCGCTCACCTGAGTGCGATCGAACATCAATATCAACTCAATCTGCAGGATAAGACGACCGACCGGTTACGACTGCTAACTGTGACCTCAACAATTTTTTTACCATTGACATTGATTACCGGTATTTACGGCATGAATTTTCAGAAGATGCCTGAACTCGGTTGGCCCTATGCCTACCCTGCGGTAGTGAGCCTGATGTTACTGCTTGCCGTCGGAATGTTATGGAATTTCTACCGACGTGGGTGGTTTCAATAATACATTTTGCGAAGAATAATTTCGTGTAGGCTAAGCCACCGATAGTAGTCACAATCTTGAAAGTCAATAGCAATGAGTTTACTTGATAATAAGACCAGTAAGATTCGTATTAGCGAAGTCATTAAAGGGCTCGGCCCCCGCGATTTGCCAGTGGTCCCGGAGAACGCGTCAATCGAAGATGTGATGTCCACCATCGTGGACTGCCGGCACAGCCGTATGTTGAACGTCGTAAATGATCGGAAGGAACTCGTAGGTACAATCTCTTTGAGTGCGCTGACCCGCCATGTTTTCGACCAAGATTACGAACCAACGATTCACGCGCGTTCCTTGATCGGGTTGCTTTCGCGAGAGACCGCGGGTGACATCATGCGAAAGCAGCCAATTTGTGCGACCGCTGAAGAAGAAATCGGAGTCGTCACACGCCGAATGCTTGCAGCGAATGTGAAAGAGATTCCGGTTGTCGACTCACATAAGCGAGTCATCACAGATATTACAATCGTCGATCTCATCCAACACTTGTTGGCTTTGAAAGAGGGAGATTTGTTATAAGTACTGATTGGATCCTGTTAAGGCAATGAAGATCAATCCTAACATGCCACATGGAAACTTATCCTGTCTGATGGGTATCGTTCATAATACTATCGACTTGAAAACATTGGAAAGGATCGACATATGCCGCTGACAAAAGAAAAATTATTAGCTGTTGTCGTGATGATAGTGAATGGAATTTTAGGTGCCGTCGTAGGAGACTTTTCAGACAATCGTTTATTCGAAGCGGCGTTTGCCACCTTGTTTTCGATACCAGGATTGGTCATCATTTGGAAGAGAGAGGTATTGTCCAAAACGGGGTTGACTCGCGGAATACTACGAGACTCGCCTCCTGTGCTGCTCGATATTATAGGATGGTTTTTCCTGTTGGTGATTCCGATCCTCTACGTCTATGAACTCAGCAAACATTAAGACCGAATTATGCTAATCAAGTATCTGCAATAAATGACGACAACTCAATAGATATATTATGATCAACTATCTAAATAAGATACAAGCCACTGCGAACCAAAAACAGACTCAGAAGCTCGGCTTACCCGAACTACTAGCGATGGGCATCGGTGGAATGATTGGTGGTGGCATTTTTTCGGTACTTGGGATGGCTGTTAAAATTTCAGGCCATGCCGCACCACTCGCATTTCTTGTAGGTAGTTTCGTGGCACTCGCAGCGGGATACTCTTATGTCAAGCTAGCTCTCGGGTTCCATAGTGACGGTGCAAGTTTTACCTATCTTGATCGAGCGTTTCCAGGACATCCAAATTTTGCCGGAATTGTTGGCTGGACAGTCGTTATTGGTTATGTCGGAACCCTCGCACTCTATGCTTATACATTTGGTGCCTATGGAGCACATTTACTGGGCAGTTCCGATTCACAGGCCGTCCGAATTGTGCTTTCAGCGGGAGTCCTTCTCTTTTTCATGTTGATCAATCTGCAAGGTGTGAAGTCGAGTGGAAATACCGAAGTCATCATTGTATTCACGAAAGTCATTCTACTTAGCCTATTTGCCGTCGCTGGAATCTTCTCGGTCAAGCAGGATCATTTATTTCCGGTATTTGAGAAGGGGGTTCCATCTGTATTCATTGCTGGAGCGATGATCTTTGTCGCATTCGAGGGATTTCAACTGATTACTAACGCGGTTATGGAGACTGAAAATGCAGAACGCAATATACCATGGGGTATTTACGGTTCCATTGCCATCACTTCGCTGATTTACTTTGGTGTTGCTGTTATTGCTGTCGGTAATTTGACACCCAGCGAAATTGCTGCTGCTGAAGAATATGCACTGGCTGTTGCTGCGGAGCCTGCGCTGGGAAATGCTGGTGGGATATTGGTTGACCTTGCAGCTCTGTTGGCAACATCATCAGCTGTGAATGCAACCGCATTCGGTGCATCACGTATGATGGCCGAGATGGCGACTGAAAACCGCATGCCCCATTCATTCTCGTTTCGAAGCCGAACGGATGTGCCATGGATCGCAATCGTTTTATTGACGGTTTTAGCTGGAGCATTCACCATACTCGGCAGCCTGGAATTCATTGCCTTGTTTTCAAGTATGACGTTTTTGTTGGTTTCGATTGCGGTTTCTGTATGGTTTCGATTGCGGTTTCTGTTGCTAACCTGAGCCTGGATTATTCTGCTAGGTATTGTACTGATGCTGATAACCGTTAGCCTGCTGATATTGCATTTGTGGAATGAAGGCCGCGAAATGTTCCTCTGGCTAGGTGGTTTTTTCTTAACGATCGTGATTATTGAAGTCGCTTTTTGTCGGCGTGAATGCCTGAATTCATTTCCGCCGACGGGAGGTGATAATAAGGTTGACCAGCATGGGGGTGACTGAGGAACGAACATACTGTTGACGATGCTGCGATAGTGGACAAACCACTGTGATAGGTTTGCCGTTTTAATTAACATACAATTTAAGAGTTTGTAATGTATTCTTTTAATCATAAGAATGAAGGAGAAAGCCATGACTATTAAATTCCACGAAATTGACCTACAAGCAGACTCAGCTACCAATGTGGTCCGAGTTCATGTGAGTGGCAAGCTAACGAAAGAAGATTACGAACTATTCACCCCACAAGTAGAACAGTGGATCAGCAAATATGGTAAGTTACGGATTCTATTCGAAATGGAAGACTTTCACGGATGGACAGCTGGCGCATTGTGGGAAGACATAAAGTTCGATCTCAAGCATTTCAAAGACATTAAAAAGATTGCGATGATTGGCGAAAAATCTTGGGAACACGGAATGGCAGTGTTTTGTCGGCCATTCACAAAAGCAAAAATACAATACTTCGACCAAAGCCAAGCCGAAGATGCAGAGACATGGATTCTAGAAAACTAGAGACCGTTTTTAGTTTCTCAGTTTGCCACAATAGGTTTGATCCCACTCACTGATTGTCGCACAGGGTCTCATCATTAACGGGATGAAACAAATGGATGATAATATTTTGAACTGGGAGAGCGTAGAGGGGAGTCCGTATCCGCTGGGAGTCTCGTGGGGTGATGGCAAACGTGCGTACAACTTTGCGATTTATTCAAAGCATGCGGATAGCGTGACCCTCTTACTTTACAAACAGGATCAATGGAGTCGTCCTGTCTACCAAAAGTCCCTCGACTATCTTAAAAATAAGTCAGGTCCAATCTGGCATTGTCGTGTGCCCTTGGAAGAGGCTGAGAATGCGAAGTTCTACGCCTATCAAGTGGGCGGGCCTTCACCTGCGGCTGGCTTTAATTGGCACACATTCGACCCAGAGAAAATCCTGCTTGATCCCTACGCAAGGGCCGTTTTTTTTCCACCCGATTTTGATCGCTCTGCAGCGATCAATCCAGGCTCTAACGCTGGACGTGCTCCGCTAGGAATATTATTAGATCCTATAGTATGTATTGATCATTCAAAGCCTTTCAAACTGCCACATCACGAATCTGATTTGGTGATCTATGAGATGCACGTGCGCGGTTTCACCAGAGACCCTAGTTCAGAAGTAGATGAAGAGCATCGCGGTACGTTTCGAGGCGTGATCGATAAGATTCCTTACCTACAAGAACTGGGTGTCACGGCTGTTGAACTGATGCCTGTCTATCAGTTTGATCCGGACGATGGAAACTATTGGGGATACATGCCGCTGAATTTTTTCTCACCGCATGACGGATATTCTAGCGGAACCGAACCATGTTGCCAGTTGGTCGAATTTCGCGAAATGGTTGAATCGCTTCATGCTGCTGGTATTGAGGTAATTTTAGATGTGGTCTACAACCATACTTGTGAAGGGAATCAACTTGGTCCGACGTATAGCTTTAAAGGGATTGACAACTCAACCTATTACATGGTTACTGGTGATCCGAATTACCCATATTCAAATTTTAGCGGCACAGGTAACACGTTGCACACAGCAAACCGCGCTGTCAGACGATTATTGCTGGAAAGCCTACGATATTGGGTACGAGAGATGCATGTTGATGGTTTTCGTTTTGACTTGGCTTCAGTCTTTACCCGAAATTCTGATGGCTCGATCAACACGACTGATCCACCGATCTTTGGCCAGATAGCCGCAGACGCCGATCTGGCTCATGTGCGTTTGATCGGTGAACCATGGGATGCAGGCGGCGCGTACCAATTGGGCCGCAATTTTCCCGGAACAAAGTGGATGCAGTGGAACGCAGCTTACCGTGATACGATTCAGCGATTCGTGCGCGGCGAAGCGGGCAATGTTCCAGATTTCATGACGCGGATCTACGGCAGCTCGGACTCTTTTCCCGATGACCTCGTACATGCATACCACCCTTATCAAGGTATCAATTATGTGACTTCTCATGACGGTTTTACTCTCTATGATTTGGTCTCCTTCAATCACAAAAATAATTGGACAAACGGGCATTGCAACATGGATGGTCACGATGACTTCAGTTGGAACTGCGGTTGGGAAGGAGACGATGAAGTCCCGGTAGATGTGATGCAGCTACGAAAACAACAGGTCAAGAACTTTTTTTGTCTGCTGATGCTTTCTGAAGGCACACCAATGTTTCGCATGGGCGACGAATTTTTGCAGACTCAACATGGCAACAGTAACCCCTACAATCAAGATAACGAAACTACCTGGCTCGATTGGCAACGGCTTGAAGATAACCATGAAATCTTTCGTTTCTTCAAAATGATGATTCAGTTTCGCCGCACACATCCCTCCATCTGCCGTTCGAGATTTTGGCGAAATGATATTCATTGGTATGGGGTGAAACGAATGGTCGACATGTCGTCCGAATCGCATTCGCTGGCCTATTGTTTACACGGCAGTTCGCAGCATGATAACGATTTATATGTGATGATCAATGCAAGCTCACAAACATTAAAGTTTGGGATCCACGAAGGCTTTGCAGGGCAATGGATGAGAGTGATAGATACATCGCTCGATACACCCGAAGATATTGTGGAGAAACCATCAATAACTTTGGAAACCCCTTATTATGACGTCGGCAGTCACTCAATTGCCGTTCTCCTACGATCTTGAGATTTGCCACGCGCTTAAGGCTATGCGGTAATAAGCACATCACTGGCAAAGCAGAAAATCTGGTTATGAATACTTTCAGATTACCAAACTATTGATTGTCAATCACGCAGTTAAATGGTCGTCTTTAAAAAACTCCTCATTGTGTTGATAGACCATGAGGAAGCAGCGTTTCAGACGCGCATTTGAGTTCATGTGACTATTCACCGGCTCCGCCGCACTGCGATGACGAAGGCGTTTCTGCTTCGTCCGACTCACACCCCGGTTGCTACTCCCCGCAATATGTATAGTCGCTTCCCCAGCGTGGCCATGACCGCGATACCCCTTGTCCAATTACGCATCACTCACTTTCACTCCCCTATTAGCTTCTACCCTGTCCAATGCCGAACAGAGTATATGGCCCATCGTACGGATTGTCTTAGCACAACTGAACGTCCACAGTCCAGTTTCCCCAATGGCTTATCGCAATAGAATACTTCCTGACCGAATTTCGCAACGCTTGTAAGCCTTTTCCTTGCTGATTCAGACGACCTCTGGCTTGTCTAGATTGTACAATTTCTGCTTGTCGTGTTTCTGTTGACTATGCAGTCGTTCGCATAATGAGTCGAGCACTTCAAAGCATGAACTTGGCTACGGCTTTCAGAATCGACTATTTAAACCCACCGGAGCACGCTCTGGTGCTATCTTTTCATGAGAATACTTAACAGATCACATCACAGGTGGGTCGTGAAACACACCATTATTTTGCATGCAGCTTGTTAAACGTGGCGATCAGCAGCACGACAAACGCCACCACACAAAATACTCAAGTAGAAAACCGTTACAGATGAAATAACAAAAGCCAACACATTGGCCCCAACCCACTGCCAGATGCAGACGAAACCTTTACAATCAGCATTACGTTTTTCGACCAGCGACGACTCGCTTGGTCATTCGATCTTCAAAGGAGATTTTCACGTTCCAGCGCGGCAACTTTATCCAATCTTCGTCGGTGTCTCTCATAACCGCTGAAATTCGCATTCAGAAAGAAGTGTACCAGTTCTTTGGCGAGTTCAACGCCAATCACGCGACTACCCAGACAGAGAACGTTCATGTCGTCGTCCTCGACTCCCTGGTGGGCGGAGTAGCCGTCGTGGATCAGTCCAGCACGAACACCGGGCACCTTGTTAGCAGCGATGGACGCACCGACGCCGCTGCCGCAGAATGCAACTCCCCGTTCGACTTCGCCTTTTGCCACTGCCCGTGCCAGAGGCACGATGTAATCAGGGTAATCATCCTCGGGCGTCAAGTCGCGTGCGCCGAAGTCTACCACCTCATGGCCCGCATCCCGCAGGAACGCGATGATCTCTCCCTTGAGCGCAAATCCGCCATGGTCGGCGGCCAGTCCGATACGCATTATCGCCTCTCCTTCGGTTGCTGCAGCAAGGCCCTCGCCCGCTCGCAGACGTTTTCGACTGTGAAACCGTATTCCCGCATCACGACCTCTCCCGGCGCCGATGCACCAAAGTGATCGACGCCGATCGCGGCGGTCTGGGGGCTAAAATATGACTCCCAACCCAAAGTCGAGCCGGCCTCGATGGAAAGTAGAGGTACACCGGGGATGATGACCTGATGCCGGTGTGTCTCCGGTTGAGTCATGAACAATTCCCAGCAGGGCAGGCTGACAACCTGTGCGCGGACTCCTTCACCGGCCAGAACCTTCCGAGCTTCCAGTGCAAGATGAACTTCAGACCCCGTCCCCACGAGGATCAGATCGGGGGTTTCATCCCCGGCAGCGTCCGCCAGAACATAACCGCCGTGCGATACCCCAACCGGGACACTCTGATAATCATTCGGATCAAGGACAGGGAGTTTCTGTCTGGTCAACACCAACGCCACCGGACCATTCCGGCGACCAACGGCGATACGCCAGGCGGCAACGGTCTCGTTGGCGTCGGCAGGACGGATAACAAACAGACTTGGAATGGAACGCAGACAGAGGAGTTGCTCGACCGGTTGATGAGTCGAACCGTCCTCACCCATACCGATACTGTCGTGGGTGAAAACGTAAATCACCGGCAGATGATTCATCGCCGCCAGCCGGATAGGTGGTCGCATGTAATCGCTGAAAATCAGAAATGTGGCACCGTAGGGAATAAGTCCGTGGTGCAGCGCCATGCCGTTGAGGATCGCCCCCATGGAGTGCTCGCGGATGCCGAAATGCATGTTCCGTCCCGCTCGCTCATTCGACTGAAAGGTGCCGACCCCCTCCATGAACGTTTGTGTGCTGGGGGCCAGGTCGGCGGAACCGCCCATCAACTCGGGCAAGCCCGGTGCAAGAGCGTTAATACACTGACCCGATGCGGCACGGGTTGCCAGCGGCCCTTTCTCTGACGGGAAAGTCGGCAGGGCCGCGTCCCAGCCTGCAGGAAGCTCTCCGCGCATGACCCGGTCGAACTCCTGGGCCAGATCGGGATACGCCTTCCCATACGCCTCAAAACAAGCCGCCCATTCAGCCTGCCATGTCTTTCCCCTGGTGACTGCCTGCCGGAAATGGTCCAGGGCGTCCGGGGGGAGATGAAAAGATGATTCTGTCGGCCAGCCCAGACGCTCCTTGGTCAGACGCACTTCATCCTCGCCCAAAGGCTCGCCATGGGCCGCTGCAGAGTCCTGCTTGTGCGGGCTTCCATAGCCGATGTGTGTGCGAACGGCGATCAGCGAAGGCCGGTCTTTCTCGTCCCGCGCTGCCTGAATCGCATGAGCGACGGACGCGAGGTCGTTGCCATCCGCGACATGCTGGATCTGCCAGCCGAAGGCAGCGAAGCGAGCCCCGCGGTCTTCGGTGAAGGTGAGTTCCGTGTCCCCTTCGATCGTGATGTGATTGTCGGCATATAGGACGACTAACTTCCCCAGCCCGAGGTGGCCGGCCAGGGAACCGGCTTCCGAGGAGATGCCTTCCATCAGGTCGCCGTCACTGGCGAGGACGTAAGTAAAGTGATCCACGATAGTGTGATCCGGCCGGTTGAACCGGGCCGCCAGATGGGTCTCAACAATCGCCATCCCGACAGCGTTGGCAAACCCCTGACCCAACGGACCGGTGGTGGCTTCCACTCCCGGAGTCATTCCGTGCTCCGGATGCCCCGCGGTTCGGCTGCCCCACTGCCGAAAGCGTTTCAGTTCATCCAGTGGCAGATCAAATCCGGTAACATGAAGCATCGCGTAGAGTAGCGCGCTGCCGTGGCCGGCTGAGAGCACAAAGCGATCGCGGTCAGGCCAGTTCGGATCGGCCGGATTGAACCGGAGAAAGCGGTCCCACAAAGTATAGGCCATAGCGGCAGACCCCAGTGGCAGGCCCGGATGGCCTGATCCAGCCTTCTGCACCATATCCACCGCCAGAAGACGCAACGTATTAACACAAAGCTCGTCCAGAGACTCTGGAGAAATAGCGGAGGGGGTCATATGTAACAGCCTTTAAAAATTCGATTTTAAATTAGTTTTATTCACTGCACACACAAACGCTGCGGACGCAGTAACTGATCAAATCCAGAAAGCTCTCAGTTCTTCTTAAGCTTCCTGTAGCAACGAATGAGACAATTCGTTGA
Source organism: Gimesia algae (assembly GCF_007746795.1). NCBI lineage: Bacteria > Pseudomonadati > Planctomycetota > Planctomycetia > Planctomycetales > Planctomycetaceae > Gimesia > Gimesia algae. The sequence continues at coordinate 500,901 of NZ_CP036343.1, read as the reverse complement.
GGAATCGTGATTGAGTTCTGGTTCTGTCTGGCTCTCAAGCTCCGGAGTAATACGCTGAGCCATCGCCTTGCCGAGCTCGACACCCCACTGGTCGAACGAGTCGATATTCCAGATAGCGCCCTGGGTGAAAACTGAATGTTCGTAGAGCGCGATCAGCTTACCGAGTGTTTCCGGCGTGAGTCGCTCAAGGAGGATCGTGTTCGACGGGCGGTTGCCTTCGAATACCCGATGAGGCACAAGCCAGTCCGCCGTGCCCTCCGCCTGGACCTGCTCGGACGTCTTACCAAAGGCCAGCGTCTCAGCTTGAGCGAAGACGTTCGCCAGGAGCATATCGTGATGCCGCCCGAGCGGGTTGAGTGGTTGGCCAAACGCGATGAAGTCGCAAGGGATGAGCCGGGTGCCCTGATGAATTAACTGGTAAAATGAATGCTGGCCGTTGGTGCCTGGTTCACCCCAGTAAATCGGCCCGGTGTCGTAATCAACGTGGGTCCCATTGAGCGTGACATGTTTTCCGCTACTCTCCATCGTCAATTGCTGCAGATAGGCCGGGAATCGCTTCAGATACTGTTCATAAGGCAGGATGGCCACGGTCTGTGCGTTGAAGAAGTCGGTGTACCAGATTGTCAACAGACCTAAAAGCACCGGCAAGTTTTGTTCGAACGGCGCCGTGCGGAAGTGCTCGTCCATCTGATGAAAGCCGTCCAGCATCGCCAGAAAGTACTCAGAGCCAATCGCCAGCATCGTCGAAAGACCAATTGCTGAGTCCATGGAATAGCGTCCGCCGACCCAGTCCCAGAACTCGAACATATTTCCGGTATCGATGCCGAACTCCGAAACTTTCGTGGCATTCGTCGAAACGGCGACAAAATGCTTAGCGACCGCTTTTGTATCACCGCCGAGACCTTCCAGCAACCAGTCGCGCGCACTGTGAGCATTGGTCATCGTTTCCGATGTGGTAAAGGTTTTTGAGGAAATGATAAACAATGTTTCTGCCGGATCGAGGTCGCGAGTTGCTTCCGCCAGATCGGTGCCGTCGACGTTGGAAACGAACCGGAAAGTTATATTGCGGTCGCTGTAAAACTTGAGTGCTTCGTACGCCATCACCGGCCCGAGGTCAGAGCCGCCGATACCGATATTGATGACGTTGCGGATCCGCTGGCTGGTGTGGCCCAGCCACTCGCCGCACCGGACCCGATTTGAGAAATCAACCATCTTGTCTAGTACGGCGTGAACTTGGGGAACCACATTTTCGCCGTCCACAAGAATGCTTGCCCCTTTTGGTGCCCGCAAAGCCACATGCAGAACAGCCCGGTTTTCTGTCAGATTGATTTTGTCACCCCGAAACATGGCGTCAATCCGTGCGCGCAAGTCCGTTTCTTCTGCCAGCTCCAACAGAAGCTTGAAGGTTTCATCAGTGATACGATTCTTCGAGTAGTCGAGATAGAGCCCCAGAGCCTCGACCGTCAACCGCTCGCCGCGCGCGGGATCGTCGGCAAAGAGCTTCCGGAGATGCAGGTTCTGGACCTCCTCATAGTGGGTTTCGAGGCTCTTCCACGCCGCGCACTCTGAAAGTGATGGGGCACTGATCGTCATATTCGTATACCTATTCGTTTCGGTTTAAGTCGTAAGTCATGAATTTCATAGATCGGCATTCACAAGTGAGTCACTTTTGTCAGAAATTTCCGCCATGAGTTCGTTCCAGGACTTCACGAATGACTTTGCTCCTTCATCCTGAAGCTGGGTGGCCAGGGCGCTGTTATCGACTCCAAACTTGGCAAACTCCGTTAAAACAGCCTCGCAGTCGCCGCCATCTACCGGAAGCATCTGGTCTAATTCACCATGATCAGCAAAAGCGATCAAAGTTTGCTCCGGCATCGTATTCACCGTAAAAGGGGATGCAAGGGACTTGATATACAAAATGTCAGAGGCATTAGGGTCTTTGGTTCCCGTACTTGCCCAGAGCAATCGTTGCGGCCGGGCACCAACGTTACAGGCACGTTGCCACCGTGGCGAATTCAGCAAGTCTCTATATGCTTTGTAGCTGCGCTGGGCGATAGCGATGCCCAACTGGTTTTGCAGTGATTCGGGGACCTTGTCGATTACGGCACGGTCCCAGCGGCTGATGAATAATGAGGTTACGGAACCGACGTCAGGATTAAGGCCCGCGTCAATCCGTCGTTCAATGCCCCGCAGGTAAGCCTCGGCAGCAGCTACATAGTGCTCACTCGAGAACAGCAGCGTGACGTTGACAGGGATTCCGGAGAAAATCGCCTCTTCGATCGCCGGAAGGCCTTCTTTGGTGCCGGGAATTTTAATCAAAACATTCGGTCGCCCCGCGCGAGCATGTAGATCCTTGGCCGCTTTTAGAGTACTGGTAGTGTCATATGCGAGAAGCGGCGACACCTCCAGGGAAACCCACCCATCCACGCCGTTCGTCTTCTCCCAAACCGGTCGAAACAGATCAGCAGCCTGAGTGATGTCATCGAGCGCGAGTTCAAAAAATAGTTGCTCTCCCGCCTCACCTTTTTTAAGCTTTGCGTGGATCGAGGCATCGTATGATTTACTGCTCTTGATGGCCTGATCGAAAATCGTTGGATTCGAGGTCAACCCGGTCACCGAAAGTTCGTCGATGTAGCGCTGGAGCGTTCCACTGGTGAGCAGTTCGCGCGTAATATTGTCGAGCCAGAGACTTTGTCCCAGATCGTGGAGTTTTTGAGTTGCTTTCATCATATTACCTCCGAATTTGGTGGGGACTCAGGAGTTGATTGAAATACGGGTAGTCGATTTGTTATTGTCGTTAATTCCCGCAACCATTGGAAGGTTGGCCCCG
>NZ_CP036343.1:300000-496180 GCF_007746795.1 Gimesia algae | reverse complement strand
CGGTAAGTTCCATTTCAACGCTCATGACTCCTTTGCTGCGTGGTACTCGCGGCGAATGTGCTCCAGATCAACCCTGGGTTCGGGACGCTGCATATTTAGTCCTTCCAGGTATTCAACCACGATCCGGGCCACGGCGAGGTTACGGAACCACTTGTGGTCGGCAGGAATGACGAACCAGGGCGCGTATTCCATGCTACAACGAGACAAAGCCTCCTCATAGGCTGCTATGTAATCGTCCCAATAGAGTCGCTCCTTGTAGTCGGCCTCGCTGATCTTCCATTGTTTCGTGGGGTCATCCAGTCGCTCTTTGAAGCGTTTCAGTTGCTCTTCTTTGGAGATGTGCAAGTAGAACTTGAGAATGTGCGTATCGTGTTCGACGAGGCTGTTCTCGAACGCATTAATTTGGTCGTAACGTCGGGACCAAACTGCTTGTGGGACCAAATTGTGAACACGGACGATGAGCACATCCTCGTAGTGGGAGCGGTTGAAAATAGCCACTTCCCCTCTGGCTGGTGCGGCCTGGTGAATCCTCCACAGGAAGTCGTGCGATAATTCGTGAGCAGAAGGCTGCCGGAATCCCTCCACACGACAGCCCTGGGGATTCATCGCAGCCAGGATGTGATTGATCGTCCCGTCTTTGCCACCCGTGTCCATCCCCTGCAGGCAGATCAGGAGGGAAGACCGTCCATCCGCGTAGAGCAACTCCTGCAGTTCGCGCAGCCTGCTCTGGAGTAGCTCAATCTCCCCGGTCGCTTCCTTGTGACTCTCGTGGTGATCTTTGAAACCCGAGTCGATGTCTTTGAGTTTGATCGTGGCTTTGGGCACTACTTGAAACTGTTGCAGCTGGTTCATTCTTACCTTCCTTCCGATACCGTGTGATGTTTAATCAGTCCCTCTAAAATGTTGCTCATTTGGCTCGTTATGATCACTCTGTTAGCGATGGAATCCGTGGAGAATCTGGTGAACACTGGGGTCAGGAACCCGCCAATGACAGCGGCGAACAGGAATGCTGTCATTCTGATCGCAAACCGATGGCGAGACAAAAGGAGTCTCTGGGGACCTTAAAACATATCTCCTCACTTCCATTACTTTGCTCCGTTTTGTCATCTTGAAACTCCATCAGGATTCTTCTCTAACAGGGGCGCGGCATTGGGATCGAAGATTTGATATGCCCACAGTTTCACACGGTCATTCACTAGGAACCACGCCAGGGCATACCCCCAGATGAACAACGCCCAGCCCCAGCCGAGGGGCGCCATGAACACTCCATACACCGCAATCAGAGTTGCCAAGATTTGCGTGCCGAGCACAGCTACCCACAGAATCCGCGCGGGACGTATTGTCCAGAACGGGCCGCGTGTGCGCGTGACAAAAATCGTCAGGTGTCCCGCCACGGAGAGTTTCAAGTAAATCAGCGACTGGATCACTTCATGATCGAGATAGAACACGCGTTCTCCCAGATAAAATAGCCCGAACGATGCAAACACGCCCGCCGCCCCCAAGACCGTGGCGATGCCCAGCACTATCCGCATGTTCCAGGCCTCTGGGGTCCTCTTATAGCGCACGTTGTCATACGCAATCGACAGGATGGCACCGTCGTTGAGCAACGCCAGCATCACGATCATCACCGCTGTGACCGGGTAGAACTTGAAGATCAGGATGGAAAGCGTCATCAGCAACAGGACGCGAATCGTTTCGGCGATGCGGTAAATCGCATAGCTGTTCATTCGCTGAAAGATCTTCCGACTCTCTTTGACAGCATCGATGATTACCGACAGGCCGGGCGTCATCAGTACAATGTCCGCCGCTGCGCGGGCTGCATCCGTCGCACCGGAGACGGCAATGCCGCAATCGGCTTTCTTAAGTGCCGGCGCATCGTTCACCCCGTCGCCCGTCATTCCGACGATGTGACCGCGTTTCTGCAGGACATCCACAATGTGAAATTTGTGTTCGGGGAAGACCTGGGCGAAGCCATCCGCTTTTTCGATGGACTCAGCTAACTGCCCCGTCTCGTAATGTTTGGTGTTGCCGAAACCGCTGGCATCAAGGATGTTGGTGCCCAACCCCAGCTTGCTGGCAGTTTCGCGTGCAATCGCCAGCGCATCGCCCGTTACCATCTTGACATTTACGCCCATATGGCGCGTGGTTGCGATGGTTTCCTTGGCTTGCTCGCGCGGTGGATCAAATAAGGGCAACACTCCGAGAAACTGCCATTGACCTTCCTGATCTGCCCGCGCCACGCCCAGGGAGCGGAAGCCACGAGCCGCGAATTCGTTGACGGCCTCGTCGACGGCGGACGTCACCTGCACAGCATTGACTGACAAGGCCAGAATCACCTGCGGCGCGCCCTTGGTCACCCTAAACTCGGTTCCGTCCGCACCCTTGATGGTGGCCTCGGTGCGTTTATGGACCGGGTCGAACGGCTGGAAATGAACTACTTCATAAGCCTTTAACGAATCCTTGTCTTGCAGGCCACCCAGAACAGCCAGATCGATGGTGTCATTGTTTTCCGCGCGAGATGCCAGTGCAGCATTGAGAATGATTTCTTCAATTGGGGTGCCGTTCACGCTGAACGGATCGCCCATCGTCAGCTTGTTCTGGGTCAGGGTGCCGGTCTTGTCCGAGCAGAGTATATCGACGCCCGCCAATTCCTCGATGGCCGCCAGACGGGTGACAATCGCTTCTTTCCTGGCCAGCTGACGTGCGCCGACAGCCATCGTCACCGACAGTACAGTGGGCATGGCCACGGGAATGGCCGCGACCGTCAGGATGAGAGCGAACAGCAAGACGGGGGTCTGTGGAGGTTCCGCGGAGAGCAGCGGTTCGCCACGGAAGATTCCGACCAGGATGATGATCGCTACCAGTACTGACGCGAGGATGATCAGGTAGTTGCCGATCTTCAGCACAGCGCGTTGGAAGTGACTGGTCGTGTGCGCTTCCTGTACCAGTCGTGCCGTCTTACCGAAGTAGGTGTTTGCCCCCGTGGCATAGACCATCGCGCCCATTTCTCCCTGGCGGACGATTGAGCCGGAAAATACCGTTTCACCTGTTTTGCAAGTGGCGGGCAACGATTCTCCCGTCAACGCGGATTGATCCACTTCGATGGGGTCTCCCTCCAGCAAGCGCACATCCGCAGGCACGATGTCACCCAGACGCACACGGATGGCGTCGCCCGGTACCAGCGTACTCGCTGCCGGGGTAACCCACTTTCCATCACGCTTAACCCGGGTCTTGATCGCCAGCTTCGCCTTGAGCGCGGCGATGGCATTGCCCGCCTGATACTCTTCCCAGAACCCTACCACCGCATTGGCCACTAAGAGGATCAGAATGATGAAAAAATCCGCCCAATGCTGAGCAATTGCCGACAGAATCACAGCCGCTTCGATCATCCAGGGGATCGGTCCCCAGAAATAGCTCAGAAATTGCAGCAGCGGACTGGTTTCTTTTTCTGTAATCTCGTTCGGACCATAGTGGGCCAGCCGTTTCTCTGCCTCGGCTTGCGTGAGTCCGTCCGGAGATGATTCCAGTTTTTTTTCTACTTCCGGCAGAGGCAGGGATTTCAGATCGTCTTTTGTGTCGAGCTTCGATTTGGCCCCCTTGGGCAGGTCTTTATTAGATTGCGCATTCATTTGTGATCTCCCCACTTCCAGTCCCGGATTTCCGGCATATCCTGGCCGTACTTATTGATGTACTGCTTGTGCTCAATGAGCTTGTCCTTGAGCTGCTGCTTCAGGTAGATGCCCTTGTCGCCAGTCTGCGGCAGTCGGTCGATGGCATCCATCACGAGGTGGAAGCGGTCTAACTCATTCAACACCGTCATATCGAAAGGCGTGGTGATGGTACCCTCTTCCTTATAGCCACGGACGTGGATGTTGTCGTGGTTGGTACGGCGATAGGTCAACCGGTGGATCAGCCATGGGTAGGCATGAAAGGCGAAGATGATCGGCTTGTCCTTGGTGAAGAGCTCGTCGAAATCCATATCGCTCAATCCGTGCGGGTGCTCTGTTGGCGGCTGTAACTTCATCAGGTCGACAATATTAACCACCCGGATTTTCAGTTCGGGCAGATGTTCGCGCATCAGGGAGACGGCGGCAAGTGTCTCCAGCGTGGGAACGTCACCACAGCAGGCCATGACCACATCGGACGAAACGGCCTGATCGTTGCTAGCCCATTGCCAGATGCCGATGCCTTCGGAGCAGTGTTTGACAGCAGCATCCATCGTCAGCCATTGTGGAGCCGGATGTTTGCCTGCGACGACAACGTTGACATAATGACGGCTGCGCAGACAGTGGTCCATCACTGAGAGTAGACAGTTCGCATCAGGTGGAAAGTAAACACGTACAATCTCCGCTTTCTTGTTCACGACATGATCGATGAAACCGGGGTCCTGATGGGTAAAGCCGTTATGATCCTGGCGCCAGACATGCGAAGCCAGCAGATAATTCAACGAAGCGATTTTCCGTCGCCAGGGGAGGTGCGACGTCACCTTCAGCCACTTCGCATGCTGATTGAACATCGAATCGATAATGTGAATGAACGCCTCATAGCAGTTGAAGAGTCCATGCCGCCCAGTCAGCAGGTAGCCCTCAAGCCAGCCTTCACACTGGTGCTCACTGAGCATTTCCATCACCCGACCGGAGGGCGCAAGGAATTCGTCGTTCGGCAGTGTCGCGGCGTCCCATTGGCGATTGGTCAAATCAAAGACAGCTTCCAGACCGTTCGAAAGCGTTTCATCAGGCCCAAAAACCCGGAAGTTTCGCTGTTTGCTGTTTAGTTTCACCACATCGCGCACAAAAGGTCCGAGCACATGCGTATCACCAATGCCGCGCACCCCTGGCGAGGGAACGTCGACCGCGTACTCACAGAATTCGGGCATCCGCAAGTCGCGAAGCAGCATGCCTCCGTTGGCGTGGGGATTTGCGCCCATACGTCGTTCGCCACAAGGAGCCAGTTCCGCCAGTTCCGGTTTCAAGCGGCCCTGCTGATCGAAGAGTTCTTCCGGTCGATAACTCTTCAGCCAGTCTTCCAACAGATTCAGATGCTCGGGATGAGTAGCAGGGTCGGAGAGCGGCACCTGATGCGCACGGAAGGTGCCTTCAACCTGAAGGCCATCAACTATCTTTGGCCCTGTCCAACCCTTAGGCGATTTGAGAACAATCATCGGCCAGCGGGGACGTGCCAAATTGCCGTGGATACGGGCGTCCCGCTGAAATATTTTGATCTGCTGCACTGCGATGTCGAGCGCTGCGGCCATGGCCTCATGCATCAACTCAGGTTCGTGTCCCTCAACGAAGTAAGGCGTCCACCCGTAACCCCAGAGCAACTGTTCTAATTCCTCATGCTCAATGCGGGCGAGGACGCTTGGGTTGGCGATCTTGTAACCGTTCAAATGCAGAATTGGTAGCACCGCACCATCGGTGGCTGGATTGAGAAACTTGTTGGAATGCCACGCCGTGCCCAGAGGTCCGGTTTCCGCCTCGCCATCGCCGACAACACAGGCGACAATCAGATCGGGGTTATCGAACACCGCCCCGAATGAATGGCTGAGCGAATAACCCAGCTCGCCGCCTTCGTGAATCGAGCCCGGGCACTCTGGCGATGCGTGGCTCGGAATGCCTCCAGGAAACGAAAACTGGATAAACAGCTTCCGCAATCCGGCTTCATCCTGGCTGATATCGGGATAAATCTCGCTGTAAGTCCCCTCAAGATAAGTGTTGCCGACGACAGCCGGACCGCCATGTCCAGGACCGGAGACGTAAATCATATTGAGATTATATTCGTTGATAACCCGGTTCAAGTGCACGTAAATGAAATTCTGCCCGGGAGTCGTACCCCAGTGTCCCAGCAACATGTGTTTTACATCCGCTAGCATCAGCGGCCGCTTCAACAGTGGATTATCAAAAAGATAAATCTGGCCGACTGACAAATAGTTTGCAGCGCGCCAGTAGGCATCCATCTTGTGAAGCAATTCTGGAGAAAGCGTTTTTGTATTCATCGTTCTATTCGCCTTTTTTCAACTAAGACCTAGAACGTGGCAAACCGTCTCGCCGATCACCTGTTCTTCATTTGTGCGAATGACTCGCACTGCGACACGGGTTGTGTCCGGCGAAATCAGCAGCGTATTTTCCGCATTGTACGTTTCATTTAATTCGATACCGAGAAAACCGAGTCCTTCGCAGATCCGCTTTCGAATCAGTGGCGAATTTTCGCCGATTCCCCCAGCAAATACCAATGTGTCCAATCCCCCCAAGGCTGCCGCAAATGCGCCGATCCATTTCTTGACATGGTAGCAAAACAGCGCGACCGCCTCAGCCGCCTGCACGTCCTGCGTTTCAAGTTCGAGCAAGTCACGTATGTCGGAACTGGTTTCCGACACGCCAAGCAAACCGGACTTAAAATTGACCATCTCGTTGAATTGCTTTGCATCGAGACCCTCAGTGCGTGCTAGATACCAAGCAAGTCCGGGATCGATATCACCGGAACGAGTACTCATCGGCACGCCTGCAGTCGGAGTGAAACTCATGCTTGTGTCCACTGGTTTGCCGCCATGTACCGCCGCCAAACTGGCTCCATTGCCGAGGTGCGCAAGTATCACTCGACCTTGTGCCGCTTTCGGTCCGTCCAGACGAGCCAACTCCTGCATGAGAAACGTATAGGACAATCCATGAAAGCCGTACTTCCGTACTCCCTGGGCTTCATAGCGTCGGGGGATCGGCAACACCCGGGCCACGCGTGGTAACTCATGGTGAAAAGCCGTGTCGAAACATGCCACCTGGGGAAGATCGGGAAATCGACGCTGAATTGCCTCAATCAACAGAATCTCTTCCGGCAGATGTTCGGGAGCGAAGGGACTGAGCCGGTGCAGTTCCTCAATTATGTCCGCAGTGATACGCTGCGGATCACGATAGTTCGGCCCGCCATGCACGATGCGATGTCCCATCGCGGTCAAAGATTCGCCCCCGCAGTATTCCTCGATCCAGTCCATCAGAGTCTCCACCGCGGCCATGTGATCTGGTGCCGATAATGGCTGCGAAATGGAGTCCGCCTGATTCGAGACTTTCACACGCAGAGCGGCATCCGCTAGTCCAATCCGATCAATTCCTCCCTCCAGAATGCGTTGGAGCGAGTGACCAGGCTCGAACAACGCAAACTTGATACTCGACGAGCCGCCATTGATCGTAAGGATATGCTTACAGCGGGTTTGAATGGGTGAGTCCTTTATGATTCATCCTTCGGTCGGATTATTACTGACAGAGTATTCGCGAATCTTCATGGTAAAATTGCATATTCCCTTGGCTAAATTTCACTGACAGGAAACCGCATGCTGATTTTTCCTGTATTTTGAGCAGAGGTGATCATCAGCCTGTAACACATGACCATAAAACAGGATTAATTATACCAGAGGCTCTTTCAAAGGAAACCGGTTTTGTGGAGAGAATTTGCAAAGCTTATCGATCTTTCTCGTTTCCAGTAGATAATCCAAGTGGTTTCCATTAAAGTGAGATCCTCTATAAAACAGATACTGATAACCTGAATTCAGGATAAAAAATGCGTGCTCTCAATTCTCTGGGAAGCTTTATGCTAAACGAGACAACCAATTTGGGCTCAAGAGTAATAGAACTTCTGGAGCCATTGATTAGTAGAAATGAACCGCAGATCTCATGAAAATAATCATACGCGTTTTCATCCTTATTGCTGTGGTAGTTCTGATAGCAGGTGGAACCTGGTATTGGAAAGCACGGCAGCAGGACACCAATGATGACACACTCGTTCTGTACGGAAATGTTGATATTCGACAGGTGGAGTTGGCAATCAACGGTAGCGAGCGAGTCGGACGAATTCTTGTGGAAGAGGGTGATTTTGTCGAGCAGAAACAACTCCTGGCGGAATTGGAACTGGAACGATTTGAATTGAAAGTGGCACGAGCGAAAGCTCAGATCGAAATCCAACAACAGGTCGTAGCCCGACTCGAAGCAGGTACGCGACCAGAAGAAATTCGTCAGGCTGAAGCCTCGCTTTTATCAGCTAAGGCCGAATATGATGATGCAGCTGTAACTTTGAAGCGAGTTCTGGCCTTAAGGGCAAAGAAAGCAGTCGCTCAGCAGGAAGTCGATGATGTGAAGTCAAAGCGTGACTCAGCAGCAGCGAACGTCCAGCTTCTGCAAGCATCCCTCGATCTGGCAAAGGCCGGGCCTCGCAAAGAAGACATTGCTGAAGCCAAAGCAGCGCTCAAACGGATGGAAGTAGAACTTGCGCAGGCAAAGTATGATCTGAAAGACGCCTCGCTATATGCACCGTCACGCGGCATTGTGCAGGAACGTATTCTGGAAGTCGGAGATATGGCTTCTCCACAGAAACCTGTCTTCACTTTTGCATTAGTTGATCCAGTGTGGGTGCGAGCATATGTATCTGAGCCGGACTTGGGAAAAATCCACGATGGGATGAAGGCTGTCGTTGTCACCGATAGTTTTCCTGGAAAAGAATATGAAGCGTGGGTCGGGTTTATCTCACCAACGGCAGAGTTCACCCCCAAGCCTGTCGAAACTGCTGAGCTGCGTACCAAGCTGGTATATCAAGTCCGCGTGTTCGTGAAGAATCCAAAAAGCGAACTCCGGCTTGGAATGCCAGCCACCGTCAAGATAAAACTTATCAGCCAGTCACCAAATTAGCCGAATTTACTTCAAATGGAACTGGATCGCCAGTCGCCAGAAGATGGACAACATAACAGCGAGTAACAACTTGGGAACGCTAGGCAAGAATCTCAGTCAGCAAGTAGTGCTCTTCGATAACGTCAGTAAAAGTTTCCCAGCTTCCCATAGGAATACGCAGGCTCTCAACTCAGTGAGCTTGTCAGTTTCTCGAGGGATGGTGACTGGATTGATTGGTCCTGATGGAGCCGGAAAGACCACTCTCATGCGGATGGCCGCAGGATTGCTCTTTCCGGATACTGGCAAAATCACAGTGCTTGGAATGGAGACCACCCTCGATGCTTTGTCTCTCCAGGCCCACATCGGCTACATGCCGCAGCGGTTTGGTTTGTACGAAGATCTGTCTGTTCAAGAAAATCTCGATTTGTACGCCGACTTGCAAGGCGTACCCGTCAAGTTGCGAGCAGCGCGTTACGACGATTTGATGCATATGACAGGATTATCCCCATTCATGTCGCGGCTGGCGGGGCGCCTTTCCGGAGGCATGAAGCAGAAACTCGGGCTCGCCTGTACGCTGGTGCACCCACCAAATCTGCTGTTATTAGACGAACCAACGGTGGGAGTCGACCCTGTGTCTCGGCGTGAGTTATGGCAAATCGTCCAACGCTTCGTGCAACAGGAGGGCACTACCGTGCTGCTCAGCACGTCTTATCTTGATGAAGCCGAACGCTGCGACAAAGTCATTATTCTCGATGAGGGTCAGTTGTTGGGACACGGCTCACCATCGGAATTCAGTCAGCCTTTGGCCGGACAAACGTTCCAAGCGCGCGTTCCGCATCAGAAAAACCGTGACGTGCAGGAATCGCTCTCGAAGCAACCTGGTGTCATTGATGCCGTAATTCAAGGGGATGCCGTGCGGGTAGTGCTTCGGTCAAATGCAGATTCGTCAACCGATATACTTCTGCCCGATGCACCAAACGCAACGATTAACAGTGTTCCACCCCGTTTCGAAGATGGCTTCATTGCGATGCTCCGTAAACGCCGTGCCGAAGAGATCGAGAATTCCGTTCACTCTGTTTCCAATCTACCTCCGCAATCAACAATAAAATATAGCATGGGCACTGACCATGACATCGAAGTACGAGATGCGCAACGAAGATTTGGTAACTTTTATGCAGTGAAGAGTGTGTCGTTCGATGTAAACCGTGGCGAAGTCTTCGGTCTGCTCGGAGCGAACGGTGCCGGCAAGACAACGATGTTTCGAATGTTGTGCGGTCTGCTCCCAGCCAGTGGCGGAACATTGCAGGTGGCCGGGGTTGATGTTCGCAAGACAGCCGCAGCAGCGCGCGCTCGCATCGGCTATATGTCGCAGAAGTTCTCACTGTACGGAACATTGAGCGTGGCTGACAACCTGAGATTCTTTAGCAGTGCCTACGGACTGACAGGTCAAAAGCGGCGCGAACGCATTAACTGGGCGACCAGTGAATTCGAACTTGGTCCCGTATACAACACAACCAGCGGTCTATTACCACTCGGTTACAAACAACGTTTAGCATTAGCGTGCTCGCTGATGCACGAACCAGACATCCTGTTCCTTGACGAACCGACTTCTGGTGTCGACCCGTTGGCCCGTCGCGAATTCTGGCATCGCATCAATGATCTGGCAAATCAGGGAGTTACCGTGATGGTCACGACGCACTTTATGGAAGAAGCCGAATATTGTGACCGAATGGCTATCATGATTACCGGCGAGATCCTGGCTCTCGGCACTCCTGTTGAAATCAAACGTAGCGTACAAACAGAACAAGCACCGGAGCCAACAATGGAAGATGCGTTCATTCACCTGATTGATTCGCATGAGGAAAAATCATGAGACTCCTGTATACACAGTTAGAGGTGGCCTGATGATGTCGAATCGCGGTGGGTCACTGATGCGACTTCGTGGACTGCTGCGGAAGGAATTCCTACAGGTTCTACGCGATCCGAGTTCACTGGCGATTGCTTTCGTCTTACCAGTCATCTTACTATTACTGTTCGGTTATGGTGTATCGCTCGACGCTGAACATATTCCTATTGCACTTGTGGTCGATCAGCCTTCGGCCGATACCAGCAGTCTGTGTTCCGAGTTTGAACATTCCCACTACTTCCAGCCCATATATATTCATGGTCTGCATACCGCTCAACGGGCAATGATGGAACGGCGGGTTGATGCAATACTACATATTCGCAATGACTTTTCCGAAAAGCTCCGTCGATCAAATGGTGCATCAATTCAGCTTGTTGTGAATGGTGTCGATGCCAACACGGCGCGTCTGATCATCGGATATAGCCAAGGTGCGTATTCAAAATGGCTGGAACGCCGATCAACTGACGAAGGTTTACCGCTGCTAGTTCCCGTGAAAATTCAACAGCGTATTTGGTTCAATAGCAACCTCAGGAGCCGCAACTTTCTCGTTCCTGGTCTGATCGCTGTCATCATGACTCTGATCGGAGCGATGTTAACAGCATTGGTTATGGCGCGCGAATGGGAACGTGGCACGATGGAAGCCCTGATGGCGACGCCTGTCGCAATGCGCGAAGTCCTGATCGGAAAAATTTTGCCTTACTTTGTGCTAGGGATGGGAGGCATGGCTTTGTCAGTCGGAATGGGAGTCTGGTTGTTTCATGTTCCACTACGAGGATCAATGTGGGTGCTTCTGGTCGGCACATCGCTATTCCTGCTAACTGCTTTGGGAATGGGTTTATTAATATCGACGATCGCCCGCATCCAGTTTGTGGCGGCTCAAGTAGCCATCATCACCACATTTCTGCCAGCGTTCATTCTATCGGGATTTATTTTTGACATCGGAAGCATGCCGTATCCGATTCAGTTACTGACACATATTATTCCGGCGCGATACTTTGTAGCGATCTTGCAGACAATCTTTTTGGCAGGCGATGTATGGTCCGTGTTGTTACCCAACGCAATGGCACTGGCAATGATGGCCACGCTTTTCCTTGGGCTGACGCGATACAAATCACGCAAACAGTTAGATTAGGAGATAAATAGGTGTCACGCCTCGTGGCCTTAATCATTAAAGAGTTTCTCACCCTGCTTAAGGATCCCAAAAGCCGGTTCGTGATCATCGGTCCGCCCATAATCCAGCTCGTTGTATTTGGCTATGCAGCTACGTTTGATCTAACGAATGTTCCCTTAGCAATCTATGATGAGAGTAACAGTGAATTGTCACGAGAACTCATCGCGAGATTTGATGGTTCCCCCAACTTTCAACGGGTTGCCACAATCACACACGATGACCAAATCTCACCACTAATCGACACAAAAAAAGTGATCGTAGTCCTGCATATTGGACGACAATTTAGTCGTGACCTGTACCAAAGCCGAACAACCGACGTGCAAGTAATTGTCGATGGACGTGACTCCAATACAGCAATGATTGCCAATGGCTATGCGGATACGATCATTCAAAACTTTAATGTTCAATGGGCGCGTCGCAATGGATTCCCCGGACCGCCCGCCCGCCTTCAGGTGCGAGCCTGGTTCAACCCCAATCTCGTCAGTCGATGGTTCATTATACCAGGCATTGTCGGTTTGCTGACCCTTGTAGTGACAATGATTGTTACATCCCTCTCCGTGGCTCGAGAACGTGAACAGAGCACATTCGATCAATTGCTGGTCACACCGTATCGGCCATGGGAAATTCTAATCGGAAAAGCCGTACCCGGATTTATTATTGGCATGGGCGAGGCTACGTTCATTATTTTCGTTGCCGTTTTTTGGTTTCAAGTCCCTCTTCTGGGAAGCGTAATCACTCTCTATACCGGCATTGCACTGTTTCTTCTGTCGGCCATTGGTGTGGGATTGATGATTTCGTCTCTGTCCACGACTCAACAGCAAGGTTTACTAGGTGCATTCATGTTTCTGGTTCCTGCCATTATTCTCTCCGGGTTTGCCACACCTATAGCCAACATGCCGTCTATTGTGCAGAAACTTACTTATTTAAATCCGATGCGATACTTTATGATCATTCTACGATCCGTATTTCTAGAAGGTACTCCGTTCGAACTGCTGATTGACCAATTCTGGCCAATGGCGATAATCGGGATCGTGACTCTTGGCACGGCCGCTTGGCTGTTTCGGCGACGGATGTACTAACGGAAAAGCGAACGCCGAAATGCCTGTAGTACCAAGTAGATGTATCCATCGATAAATTTGAGTATCGAAGTACTCCTGCGGCATCCTCATGATGATGAAATTCCTGAGGTCAATCAGCGTATTACTAAATTCAAGTGTTATTGGGATTGCCACCTTGCCAAGTTCTTTTTGCGCATGCAACGTCTCGATCCCGTATGGTCAATTTATTCAGCCGCGCGATAAGATCCTTGAAAATTTGGTTTTGTTCGCCGTTAGTGAGATCAATTCTCCGATGACTGTCACTGTACGCTGGTAAGATAGAAAACCTTTCGTGCTGGATTTCAATGGAGTGCGCATACCGTGATCGCAAAAGACACAGAATAATGTAATTAGTATCTCTACGCTGTCTTGCGATAGTAATAATTCAGCAGCCCACCAAGCCGCTCGCGACACTCAACCTCACCAGCATTTTGGCCAACTTCCTCTCCCGGTTGAATGATACGGTGATCGAGTCCCTGGTGATTGCGTTCTGCGTGATAATGAACCAAGTATTTTTTGATGGCATTCCTTAATGAATTCTCACCAAAGAAAATCATTCTGTCGAGGCACTCTGATTTGAGTGAGCGAAAGAATCGCTCAATAAAAGCATTCAGATTGGGTGGTCTGGGAGGCAAAACTATCGGCTGAATATCTGACTGGCTTAAGATCGACCGAAACGACTCACAAAAAGTTGAATCACGATCCATGATTAGCTTCTGTTTTCCAACCAGAAAACCATCTTCCTCATCTGACAAGTTTCTGGCAATCTGTTTCATCCATGCTTCGTGGAGACTCGTTGTGCAGCCAGCGAAATGAACTCGGCGCGTCTTCAGTTCGATTACAAACAGCAAATAGAAAGTAACAAGCCCACCTTTCGTCCAGACTTCCACAGTGGCAAAGTCGATCGCAGCCAATACCTCCCAGTGTGCTTTGAGGAAGGTGCCCCAGGTTGTCTAGTGTTTGCGATCAGGCGCTGGTTCAATGCCCTGTTCTTTAAGAATCTGGCGTACCGATTCGTCAGAAATCTTGTAGCCCAAATTTATAACAGCAGCAGCAATCCGATCATATCCCAGGTGCCGTTCTCTTTTGCGATTCGAGACTAATCGCTTGACTTCATCAGACAGCTGAGGTCTGCCTGAGTTATTTTTGCGAAGATCAGAATAATCCCATTTAATGGCAACCAACTTTTTATGCCAGCGAAGAATCGTATCTGGTGTAAACAGAGTACCGACTTCTTCGAGTCGCTTACGTCCCAGAATCTTACCTTTAACGGCAAGCCTTCGACGCTGCTCATCATTTAGCAAAATGCGTTTCTTACCTTGTTTCTCTTTAAGAACCTGATTCTCGGTTCTCAGGTATTCGATCACTTCTTGCTGGTGCCTGTTAACCCAACCAGCCATCATGATGAAGAATAGTTGCCAAGGTTGCAGGATGAAGCTCATAGATGGCCCAATGGTGTGAAAGTGTATTCTGAAAATCTAAATGTCAGTATAGTTCGTAGTAACGTCGACTCTGTTTTTTAACTCTAATGCAACCCAGGGGTGTTGATAGTTTCGTTCCATGTACTGCATATAGGCTGCTGATCAGACTATTGCTACCGCGGACAAATCGCGGACAGAATTGAGAATTTCAATGCAATATGACTTCAATCAGTTTTCAACGTTGAATAAACGCAACCTTTTGATAATAATACGATTACAATGTGATTGAGGCATCCTTGATATATAGCCTTTTTAGCTTGAGGGGCTAGTGGGGGTAATCCCCGTGGAGGTTCGAGTCCTCTCTTGGGCACTTTGATATTAAAGGACTTAGGGCATTTCAGCTCTGAGTCCTTTTTTCGTATCTGTTGGCTAATCAGAATAAGGGAACCTCTGCGACAGATTCTGTGATATATAATTTTCGTTACATACACTTGATCCAGTTTCAGTCTGACTAGTGGAGTGTCATTTTTAAAATTTGGGTTGATAGATATCACGAGAGTGCGACAACGGAGCACGTAAACAACACCCCCCAACCCTCAATTTGTAGCTTGACAAAGCACTAGGGTAGTTTTTCTATCTGCTTCAAAGCTTGCTCTGAAGCTTTATGTCCCTGCTCAGCGGCTTTGCGGTACCACTCCGCTGCCTCCATATAATCCTGCTTGACACCTACTCCCTCTGCATACATGAATCCTAAATTGTATTGGGCGATGGCCAGATTCTGCTTTGCAGCTTTGTGAAGCCACTTTGCCGCCTGAGCATGATCTACCTGAACCCCTCTTCCGTCACGATAGCTGCTTCCTAAATTGTTTTGTGCCTCAGCAAATCCCTGTTCGGCGGCTTTACGATACCAGTGCACCGCCTCAACCTCATCTTGCTTGACGCCATTTCCTTTCGCATACATGAATCCTAACAGGTGTTGCGCAATAGCCAGGTTCTGCCTTGCCGCTTTGCGAAGCCATTCTACTGCCTGAGCATCATCTTTCTGAACACCCTTTGCGTCACGGTAACAGATTCCTAAACTGGTTTCTGCTTCGGCACATCCCTGTCCAGCGGCTTTGCGGTACCACTCCACTGCCTCAGTATAGTCCTGCCCGACGCCGTTTCCTTTAGCATACATGAGTCCTAAATTGTATTGTGCAATGGCCAGGTTCTGTCTTGCAGCTTTGCCAAGCCACTCCACCGCCTGGGCATCATCTTTTTGAATACCCGTTCCATCACGGTAGCTGATTCCTAAATTGTTCTGTGCTTCGGCATATCCCTGTTCAGCAGATTTACGAAACCAATGCACTGCCTGAGCAAGGTCTTGTTTGACACCGTCTCCCGCTGTATACATGATTCCTAAACTGTTTTGTGCCCGAGCGTCCCCCAGCGGAGCTGTTTCGCGTGGATCGGCTCTTTGATCACCCTGACATCCGCTTAGTATAATCAAACAAAAAACAACCGTTGAGAGTACCCCGACAGC
This sequence comes from Gimesia algae, assembly GCF_007746795.1. Lineage (NCBI taxonomy): Bacteria > Pseudomonadati > Planctomycetota > Planctomycetia > Planctomycetales > Planctomycetaceae > Gimesia > Gimesia algae. Next base: position 480,415 of record NZ_CP036343.1, on the reverse strand, counting down.
TTCGCCAACCATTTCTGGCCGCTTCATTTGAGTCACGTTAACCGACAGAGCACAAGGACCATATTTCTTTTGTATCTCCTTGAAGTTCCGCTCTTGTGTCATCACTTATTTGTCCCAGCAAAAAAGAATCGAAGAAAAAGCAATCAATTTTATCCTCCGACACCATCAGACGACTGTCAATCAGATTAAAACATGAGGACAGAAATGTCCTGAAAAGTCTAACGGGCCTCGGCACATTAACTGGAATCGAAATAACCCTTAAAAGTATTTCTGAAGAACGACTCTCACCTCAAACGAGACAGTTTCGACCACGTTACACAACTTAACACAACACCCTGGCAACACACTTTCCACATATCTCTTTTTCATCATTCAACTTACAACATCAACCAACTTCGTTCTGTGTCCTTTTTTCGTGACCCTCTCCGACAACAGCTCAAACACCATTTTAGCTCAAACACCATTTTAGCTCAAACACCATTTTGCTCCTCTCATTTAACTTCCCCTTCAGTGTCAGTTCCATTTCACCGCTGAAAATATTCGACTTGACTCCGCCGCGCCGCGAAACATGATAAGCGCTAAACTGAGTCGCGCGCGTGGTCCAGTATTTCTTCACCTGTAGAAACAGAACTACGGCAGAAATCAGCACTATCAAACCCACTTGGTTTCCGCACGATTTGTTATAAAGCCTGCTCAAACATGTCGTGCGGATCGACACACACCGCCCCCACATCGTCCCGGCACGCCCCGATGTCGCATCCCTGTCAGCATACATCAACCCATATCGCCACCCGATTTTGTTCATCTCCCCTTGACGCGCCCGTGCCCCTGCAGAAAATCGGATCAATGGAATTGACCTGCGAATGAACATCATCATGAGATTACAAACTCGAAAAAGAAACATCAAAGATCCGTCTCGCTCTACTCACTTAACCAACGGATGCCCTTCGTCGGCTCGCCCGACACTGCCCGAAAACCAGACATCCCACCCGACGCACATTGTAGGGAAAGAGAACGCAACCCGAGAGATGAAATTTGAGCACTGACTGAATAAATGCTTCAGGTCTTTTTTACACATTTCATCTTCATGAGTTGATACTTAAAGACATGAATGCGGAAGGTTTTATGTTGCCAATTGATAATAGACAGATATCCTGTTAGTTTTAGACAGAATCATATTCTCTCAATAAATCGATATTGTAAAAGTCCCTTGAGGATTACTGTCATGTCTTATTCGCAATGTGTCGAATTATTTCGCGCGGGAATTCTTGATGGATTGGAAATTTGCACTCCACAACTTCGCACGATTGTCGATAACGACAACCCGCTCTTTCCCCTCAACGCGATGGCATTGAGCATTATACCGTGGTTTAGTCAGGCAGAAATTGCCTTTCGGACTCAGACTGATACCAAAACTTTACAGGTCGCCGAATGGGAACACTACTATTTCTTCTCCGACTTGTGCAATTGCCACTCTGGGCCACTCGCCACAGCCGCACAGTACTCGCGGGAAGCATGGGAACAACCGCCTGATGGCTTGACTCACCTGCAAATGGCGCATCTCATTTTTCTTGCCGGGGCCGAGGCTCTGATCGGCTCTACAGTCCGAACCCGTTTCTATGAGATCCTGGATACACTCCAGGACAGTTGTACGTTCAACGGTCAATTCAGTCTTGAGGAAAACTTATCTGCATACGATGGCTGGTTTGAATACATTGTTTCCGATCCGGATGAAAAATGCCGGTCGAATTATTGCGATATCGTGCAGGCCAGTAAAACCGGGAAGCAATTGACGACTTTCTGGAAGTAGGCAACGTAATAGACGACACATTTTGATCGATCTAGATAAACCACGTCTCTTTTTTTGCATAACTTTTCCGAGTTTTCAAAGGCTGTGTAGCAATCAGAAACCGAACAAACTTCTTGCCTTTGAATAAATCGCATGCGACAATGAATCGCAGGACAACATCAGGACCGGGTCGTCTCTGAGAGTTGTGTCCCGTCTGCTCAAATGGAGTTGAGCGTCTCTGCCGTTGCTACATTTCAAAGGAGCAGGGTATGTCCTGGAAAAGAATCACAGCCAGCGTCACCATCATCATGACGTTCAATGTCTGTTCCTGGGTGACGTCACAGGAACAGCAGCAAACCGAAGATCTGGAACGTGCCAAGATCACCAGGGAAAAAAGCGCCGGCCTGCGTATGAATCGCATATTTCAACTCCATACGGGTTATACCTTTATTGGCGATCTTTGCCACTCCCGTAGTTACTGGCAATCTGCCCTCGCCCTGTCTGATAATCAGGGAGTGATTCTCAAAAAACTGGATGCATTGCTCTACCAGGCGAACCTGGCATCTTCGAGCCACGACGCCGATTACCTGGATACGAACCCCCGGGATTACATCAAATATCTGGAACGCAACGAACAACGTCGCAGAGAGGCTGTGATGCATGGTCAGCTGATGTCGCTCTCGGGGCTGCTCACAGAGTCTCAAGCCAATGCCGTGATCCAGCAACATTTGTCAGATCAGAAATGGCGCGGGTTCCTGCAAGCCCTGATTCAGGAGCTGATGGATTTCACTGAGGCACAAAAAACGCTTCTGAAGCGGGCACAATCAAATTACAATCAAGACGCGAGACCATTGTTTATGGGGTCGATGCTGCCTGATGCGAATCAGGCGGAGATTCAGGCTGGCCTGAATCTCCTCAATGATCAGTTCCGCAACGATTCAATCGCGGTTCTCACACCGGCTCAAAAAAAGAGGTACGCACAACTTACAGAGAAGCGGCCGGCACCGAATGTGATTCCGATGCTACCAGCCCCTGCTGAAACAGATCAGGTACGTTTGGATCCGAAAAAACTGTCGGATGTTTTTCGAACCATGGGCCAACTCCAGAATGAAAACAAGCTCAAGCTTTCGAAAGTACAGAACCAGTTACTGGCTGAACTTTATCTTGTCACCATCCATGGTTTATTCTGGATTGAAGCAGCAGAATCATCTCAGGCGGATGCGGAACAGAGTCGATCCGTGGTGATCCCTCATACCAGGACCGAGTTTCTAAAACACGCAGAACAGGTTGCCCTGCTGGGAATTCTGACGGAACGCCAGACCAGACAGGTTCAGGACGCCCTGTAATCACTATGGACAACTATCGGGACCAGGTCTTTTTTCCGTGTCTCGATTATTTTTGATCCAGTATTGTGGTGATTCCATTATGAATTTAGATTTTGTCCTGATCATCTTTAAAATCAAGTCAATTATTTTGTATTCGCCAGGAAGGGAACGAAATGAAAAAAGAAGAGTTTGCCTATATTGGGTGTCGATTGCTGGCACTTTTCTATGGCGTGAAAGTGCTGTTTGACCTGATCCCCTTTGTGACGATGTGGATATCATGGAAGACAAATCTGGTTCCGTTTTCGCAGGCCCCGGAAGGGATGATCTATTTGCAGATGGTCTATGTGCAATTAATTCCCCTCGGCTTGAATCTAATTCTTGCTTGTACGTTGTGGTTTGCAGCAAATCAGATTGTTAAATTTATCTTGTCTGGTGATTTCGCCGTCGATGGCGGTTCCCTTACCGCACGGCAGGTACAAACGGTTGCCTTTGCTGCGGTGGGTGTGTTGATCTTAGGATTTACTCTGCCAGATATCGGAGCCACACTTTTTCGAATTGTTGAGGAGAAAAAATTTGACAATTCAGCCCCGATCACGTTGGACCTGAAAGTTCAAATCTTATTATTAGGGTTGCGGATGCTCATTGGGATGTTCCTCATGATCGGTTCAAATGGTCTCAGTGAACTACTTACTCGATTGCGATCACCGAAACTGACGTGACCGAGCAATAAACAAAAACGATGAGCATAAATGGACCAGGTCTGAATCCCCTTGTTTATTTATGCTCTCATTGTCTTGTAGCTAATGGAAAGGCAACATTATTAAACCTGCATTCAGACAAAACTGGCATAATGTTACTTTTCACCAGGCACACCAACCAAATCGTAAATTGCTTCTCGCAAATGCTTTGGCTTAAGACCGTTTTCGTTTAGTTTAGATTCTAAATATTGATAGGCTGACGTTTCCGGAATACTGAGCAAAGCCAAAAGTAAATGCTCTGTCCCAAGATAGGGACACGCAGTATGCTGCAATTTTTGAAATAAATCTTTTCCTTCTTGAGTTGCTCTTTCATATACAAGCTTTGCTGTCCCAGATAACAATGGAACCTCACGAATTCCACACATTCGTTGATTTTCGTAATCTGCTTCGACAAAATTATTTCTATCGTGAGAGGATTTGTTTTCTTCCCGCAGTTTATTGCTAACTGGAACACCAGCATCAGTCAAGATTTTCCCGGCAATACCATCATGTTCCAGTAACAAACCGTGAAGAATGTGTATTGGCAAAATTGTCTCACAACCTTCTGATAAAGCAACTTCCCGTGCAATTGCCAGCACTTTATATGACCGATCGGTTGGAAGAATGTCTGATTTCATCTTACATTTAACTTTCATCACATCGGTAATAAATAATGGGGATTATTGAAATATTAAATGGACCAGGTCTCTTTTCCGTATTTTAATAACCAATCTTCACGTTGGGTAATGCTGCTTTTAAGGTCGCGATCTGCTCTTTCGTGATCCCTTTACAGTCGTTAAATGAAATACTTTTGAGATTCGGAAGTTTTGCAAGTTCGGTCATTAGTTGATCCGGTATGATAACGGAATCAAAAATGATTTCCCTGAGTTCACGATTGCTTCGCAGCAGTGAAAAGCTCTCAGGCTCCAGCTTACACTCTACAATTTGGAGCCGCTTAAGCTGATGTATTTGAGAAAGGCATGACAGAGCAAAATCATCAATGGCACATGTATCCACATAAAAAAGCTCTAGAGTGGGGAGGTGAGTCAACATTTCGAAATGTCTGCTTTCGAATTTGTCGCCGATAAAAGAAACGAGCTTAGGTTTCTCTCCTGACTCCCAGTCTCCGCCAAGTCGGATGATTTCTCGTCGAATCAGGTCTTCAGTAACGGTCAATTTTCCATAAGGAGGCAGCGCATCAGCTGCGTAAGCACAACTGGCAATCGCTATGACAGCGACAAAAGAAATCTGGTGTAACATCGTTCTCTCCTTTTAAAGCTTGCCAGTTTCTATTGCCTGGTCCCGCAATTTTGTCATCGATCCGGGACTTTGATCTGCTGAATCTGGTTGATGCTGCCGTCCGGGCTCTCGTAGACGATTGTGTATTGATCATATTGAGGGTCGTCAACCGTAACGAGCAGGCGATCCCGTTCCTCTGTGTTATCATCGGGAAGTCCCAGACGGACGGTGACATGGATCCGGTCCTGCAGCACCTGTGATCGATAACGATTGACGTGCAGAGAATCGCCGGTTGTTTTCGTGATCTCTTTGATCGGAATCAACAGCTTGTTCTCTTCCCACCCGGGTTCTCCAAATGAAACATCCGCCCGCTTCTCCAGTTCCCGCCACGACAGGTCAGTCCTGCTCATCATTTGATAACTGCGATCAGTACAACTGCAAAGAAGAAAGCAAATTGCAGCCGAGAATCCCAGCCGCCATATTCTTGACTCTTGCGTGAAGCGAATTGAAGCCGCCATATGAACCACCTTCCAACTGCAAAGGCCTACACTGCACGATACGTCATCATAGTCGACTGCCTGCTGTTGAGCCAGACCTTTTCGCCGGCGTTGACTTCCCTGCCATTCCATTTCCTGTTTCTTCTCGTCCTGAATTCCATGAAAAACGCTGTGCAGAGACAACTTCGCAGGGTAGCATGATATCAACGATTCTGTTCTCTGAGGCGCTCATCGGGAAAATGATATCATGCCTGCTCGACACTGGATTCCATTCTTTGCGTTTGTGACAATGCTCTGCTTGACAGTAACCGAACAGGCGGAAGCGAAGCAGCCCAACTTTGTCTTCATCATCGCCGACGATTGTACGTTTCGCGATATCGGCTGTTACGGCGGACAGGCACATACACCGCACATCGATCGGCTGGCGACTGAAGGCATGCGGTTCACGCGCTGCTTTCAGGCAGCTCCCATGTGCTCCCCCACGCGGCACAATATTTATACCGGCCAGTATCCCGTCAAGACCGGAGCCTACCCCAATCATACGCAGGCCAATCGTGGTACGAAAAGCATCGTGCACTACCTGAAACCGCTCGGCTATCGCGTGGCCCTCACGGGGAAAAGCCACGTCGGTTCGCAAGCCGTCTTCCCGTTTGAGAAACCGGATGGCGATGGACTGGTGGCAGCAGCCGACAACTTTTTCAGAAAATGCCAGGGACGCGACGATCCGTTCTGCATCTTCTTCTGCTCGCGGGAACCACACACGCCCTGGGATCAGGGAGATCCAACCCGCTACGACGCCAGCCAGTTGAAGCTCCCCCCCTACTTTGTCGATACGCCGGAAACACGCGAGGCCATGACCCGCTACCTGGCGGAAATCACCGTGTTCGACGAGGAAGTCGGCGGCATCCTCAAACAACTCGACCAGCACGGGCTCCGCGATAACACACTGGTCATCGTCGTCAGCGAGCAAGGCAGTAGCATGCCCTTCGCCAAGTGGACCTGTTACGATTCCGGCCTGCAGTCTGCAATGATTGCCCGCTGGCCCGGTAAAATTCAGCCCGGCACTGTCAACGACGCCATGATTGAATACGTTGACCTGGTGCCCACCTACGTGGAAGCCGCGGGAGGCACACCCGCTCCGGTACTCGATGGGAAAAGTCTGCTGCCGGTCTTCGCGGGTAAGCAGGAGCACAAGGACCATGTGTTCGGCGAAATGACAACACGGGGCATTATCAACGGTTCCCCCACGTTCGGCATTCGTTCCGTGCGTTCGAAAAACTTCAAGTACATCTGGAACTTTACACCGGAAATCGAATTTCGTAACGTCGCCATGAAATCGCCTGAATTCAAAAGCTGGGAAGCGAAAGCCACCGCCGGCGATGCCGACGCAGCTGAAAAAGTCCGCCGCTACAGAAAACGCCTCGCGATAGAACTCTACGACATCCACAAAGATCCATTCGAATGGCATAACCTGGCCGGCAAACCGGAGTACGCAACTGTGCAGGCCGAACTGAAAGCAGAGCTGGACGCCTGGATGAAACACTGCGGCGACCAAGGCCAGCAGACCGAACTCGAAGCCGACCAGCACACAAAATTCGGCGGTAAAAAAAAGAAACGGAAGCAGAAATGAAACAACTCGTTCTCAGTCTCATATTGATTTTCTCAGCAGGTTTTTTTGCCAGCGATGTCGTCGCGCAGCAAGCCGCAACAGAAACCCGCAAGCCGAATATCATTCTCATCATGGCCGATGACGTCAGCTGGGAATGTTTCGGCAGTTACGGTGCCGATGATTATAAAACGCCGCACATCGATGCGCTCGCAAAACAGGGAGTCCGATTCACGAACTGCTATTCGACGCCCCTCTGCACGCCATCCCGCGTCAAGCTGATGACGGGCAAATATAATTTTCGTAACTACACCCATTTTGGTTATCTGAATCCCAAAGAGAAAACGTTCGGCCAGATGCTGCAGTCCGCGGGTTACAAAACCGCAATTGCCGGTAAGTGGCAGTTGAACGGACTCTACCATGGTGCGGAAGGGCACGCCGACAATACGCGGCCGTTCCAAGCGGGCTTCGAGGAATACTGTCTCTGGCAGGTGACGACGAAAACGAAAATCAAAGAGGGGGGCGGTGAGCGTTTCTGGAGTCCGCCGCTGGAACAGAACGGCAAGTTCCTCACAATTGCAGACAACCAGGACCAATACGGTCCGGACATCATGTCGGATTTTCTCTGTGACTTCATCAAAAAGAATCAAGATGAGCCGTTCTTTGTCTATTACCCGACCACGCTGGTCCACAATCCGTTTGTGCCTACACCCGATACCATCGGAGACGCACCCCGCACGCAGGCCGCCAACAAACAGCCGAAAGGCAAGCAGGCACGCAAAGCCAACTTTGTCGCGATGGTCAACTACCTGGACACACTCGTCGGCAAGATTGTCAAACAGGTGGAGGACGTTGGCCAGTTGGACAACACGCTCATTCTGTTTACCGCCGATAATGGCACGAACGTGCAAATCACCTCGCAGTGGAACCGCCAAACCATTCATGGCGGCAAAGGTTCCACCACCGACATGGGCACCCATGTGCCGCTGGTCGCCTACTGGAAAGGACACACGCCCGAGGGCAAGGTACTGAATGACCTGATCGACTTTACGGATTTCTATCCCACGTTCGCCGCAATGGCGGATGTCAAGCTCGGAAAAGACGACCCCATCGACGGCCGCAGTTTTCTGCCTCAACTCAACGGCAAAGCGGGTCAGCCCCGGGAGTGGGTGCTGAATCATTACCAGCCTTACTGGGGACGGTTCACCGGGGATCAGTATGTGCGGAACGCCGACTTCAAACTCTACCGCGACGGCCGCTTTTATTATGTGCCCGTCGATCTGACTGAGAGTCAGAATCTCGCCTCCGGTCAGGCAGGCAGACAGGGAGAACAGTCACGCCAGTTGCTGCAGCAGACCCTCAAGAATATTCCCCCCGCGCCACCCGTCAAAGGAGGATCGAACGCATCGGCACGTCCGATCTACCCGGGCTGGCGAAATATTGTGAACCCGCATGATTAGTTTTCGAATCGCAGATCCCAACAGAAAGCAGACCCTGTGAACTTCAAGCCGCTCAACATGCTAATCGTTCTCCTGGTTCTGACATTGATTATGTCTGCCAGGACCGTAGCAGCGAAGACAGCTGCAAACACAAAGCAACGACCGAACATTGTCTGGATTCTGGTCGACGATATGTCCTGTCATTTCGGCTACCAGGGGGAGAAACTGGTCGAGACGCCTCACGTGGATCAACTGGCCCGGGAAGGCGTGGTATTTCGCAACGCCTACGCGACGGCGCCGGTCTGCTCCACATTTCGTTCCGCCCTGATCACAGGCATGTATCAGACCACCATCGGTGCGCACCATCATCGCAGCTCACGGGGCACGTTGAAAATCAACTTACCCGCAGGCATGCAGACCGTTCCGGAACTCTTTCGCAAAGCCGGTTATTATACGACAAACGCCAACCCCGAAGGGACCCGGCCTGGCAAAGAGGATTACAACTTCGCTTATCAGAAATCCGACCTTTATGACGGCGTGGACTGGACAAAACGCGCGAACGGGCAACCCTTCTTCGCGCAATATCAACTGCAGGGGGGAAAACTGCGCAACGTCGATCGCTGGTATGACGAAGTGAAAACCGGTCTGGACACTTTGATCACAGCAGACGAAGTCACGCTGCCACCCTATTATCCGGATCACCCCGTGATTGGAGAAGACTGGGCCGCCTACCTGAACTCGGTCTCTTACACCGACAAACAAGTGGGCCGCATTCTTGACAAATTGAAACAGGAACAAGTGCTCGACAATACAATCCTCTTTTTTCTGACCGATCACGGCATCAGTCACGCCCGTGGCAAACAGTTTCTCTACGAAGAAGGGCTGAAGATTCCGTTCATTGTCTGGGGACCAAAGTTCGTGGGAGCAAAATCGTTACGCGATGAACTGATCGCACACATCGACCTGTCGGCAACCAGCCTGGCCCTCGCGGGCATTGACATTCCCACAACGATGCAGGGGCGTCCCCTGTTCGGACCGGATGCCAGGCCGCGCACATACGTAGTTTCGGCCCGCGACCGCTGTGACGAAACCGTCGATCACATACGCAGCGTCCGCAAAGGAAATTTCAAGTACATCCGCAATTACCTGCCTGAACGACCTTATCTGCAGCCCTGTCGATATAAAGACGGCAAACCGTTCGTGCCGGTGCTGCGCGAACTTTACGCTGCCGGCAAACTGAACGCGGCCCAGTCACTGCATCTCGCCGAAACGCGACCCGAAGAAGAACTCTACGATCTCACCAACGATCCCTGGGAGATCCACAACCTGGCCGATGACGCCGCGTATCAAGAACAACTCACCGAATTCCGCTGCCTGCTCGCAAACTGGGAACTCGACACAGACGACCGCGGTCGCTTCCCCGAATCGGAAGCCATGTACGACAGTGATATGAAACCGTATCTGAACAAGAGCCGCAAGCGGGAACCCGAACAGGCCGCGATCCTGGAAGCGAATATTCAATTGATGAAACGCTGGCGTGCTGAGGGGAAATAAGAAACGATGATTCACTTTCTCACAGGAGTAAACCATGCTTGACCGCCGACTGCATCGACGCGACTTCCTGGCTCAGACCCTGCTGTCGGGAACCCTTGCACTGGGAGCTAATCCGTTAAGCGCCAGCGAAAACAAACTGCCTGTGTTGGGACAGAACCAGTTTCAATATCGTCCCGTCGCCGGCTGGGGTGTCCTCGATGACAAAACGCCAGTCAAGAACTGTAGCGCCATGGTCGTTGATGCGCAGGGCCGGATTTATCTGCTCACCGATCATTTGGCGAATAATGTCATCGTTTATGACAAGGACGGAAAACTGATCAATAAGTGGGGCACGCGGTTTCCCGGCGCGCATGGCCTGCAGATCGTGAAAGAAAATGATCGGGAAGTGCTGTTCATCACCGACCTCAACCTGCACCGTGTTTTCAAAACGACGCTGGACGGCGAGATTCTGATGGAAGTGATCTATCCGAAGTCAACAGGCAAGTATGCCAGCGAGAAAGAGTTTCGTCCTGCCTGGACGCTGCATCTGCCTGACGGCGATTTCTTTGTACTCGACGGGTACGGTAAAGATTATATCATGCGTTACAACCGTGCGGGAAAAGTCCTGAATTATTTCGGCGGGCCGGAAGGGGGCATCGCGCACTGGGGACCGCACGGAGGCACTATCGATACTCGCGGTCCCGGCGAACCGGAACTGGTCATCGCGATGAGCGATCAACAGACGATCAAACGTCTTTCACTGGACGGAAAGCTGATTGAAGAAATCGCCCTGCCCGGTTCGAATCCCCGTATGATCCAGATTGTCGGCGAGCACATGTTCGTGCCCCACCTGGCGGACAACTGGCCGAAAGACCGCGACAGCCGCGGCTATATTTCGGTATTGGATCGCGACTACAAAATTGTCTCCAATATCGGCGGCACCCCGCCCCGCTATGTTGACGGAAAATTACAGCCCATGCGGCAACAGGGCAGCTTCTTTCAGCATCCCCACGACCTGCTCGTCGCAACCGACGGCGCGATCTATGTCCCCCAGTTCGCGTCCGGCAATACCTACCCGGTCAAACTGGTTCCTGAGACTTCCACATAAGATTACCCTGTAGATATGATGAACCGGCAAAAATACTTTCCAGTCAGAACGTTCAATCGAAAGCGCACCATGAAATACTTCAACGCAATCTGGATCACTTTACTGGTCTGTTTTATTCTGCAGGGAGACCCGGCAAGCGGAGCAGACAAGAGTTCGGGACACCCACTGTTGATTGGCTACGGCGAAGGGATCATGCAGTTGGACGAACAGAATCACATCGTCTGGCATTACCAGCCTCCGGACATCGAAACGGTCTATGATGCCTGGAAGCTGCCGAGCGGGAACGTACTGTTTTGTCATCGGTATGGTGTGCGGGAAGTGAACCCGGACAAAGAGACGGTGTGGGACTACAAAATCCCGCGGGAACCTGGCAAGCAGGAAATCAACTCCTGTCAGCCTCTGCCGGATGGAAAAGTGCTGATTCTCGACTGTGGCAATCAGAAATTGCTGGAAGTGGACCGACAGCAGAACGTGACGTTATCGATTGATCTGCCCGATGGCGGCAAGAATGTTCATAACCGTTATATGCAGGCCCGCAAGACGCCGCAGGGCACGTACCTGATTTCGTATCGCGACAATAAAGTGATTCTCGAACTCAACGCGGACGGCAAAGAGGTCTGGCGGTTTAAGCTGAACGAGAACGATCGCGCGTTCACCGCCATTCGGCTGGCAAACGGCCGCACACTGATCCCATGCATTGCATCGTACCGCATCATCGAAGTCGACCCGGACGGCAAGATCACCTGGGAGCTGGATAAGCAGGACGAACTGGGTTTCGAACTGTTGTATCCGGTCGGCGTACAGGTCCGCAAAAACGGGAACCTGGTAGTGATCAATTCCGATTATCATCATCGCAAAGGAATGAACAACGACATACAGGCGTTTGAAATCACCCGCGACAAACAAGTAATCTGGAGGCTGAAGAAATCCGATCTGGAAGAGGACGGGAAGGTCCCCGTCGTCGAACGCGGCACGAAGATGCCGTCGCATCACCTGCTCAGCATTCAGGTCCTGGGGGAGCCTGTGGAGCTGAAGTAGGTGTTTAAGAATGTGAAAACGATTTTTTGACTGAGTACATTTTCTCCCGGTGGGGATTAATGGGAAACCAGGTCAAGCTCAGCCTGGTCCGTGATGTTATCATAAATAACATTCCGAGCCAGCGGAAACTGATGCGAGCGACTTTCCAGAAAATGCATGAAGTAACCCGCGGTATTCGGGAAGACGATCAGGTCACCGATGCCCACGCCATGCGGAAACTGTAACTTGCGCAGACTCAACAACTCCGACTCGGTACAGTAAGCGCCGACGAGATAACCAGAAATACCTGCCGGCGTACGCGGGAGCAGGGAATCTTCTGTAGCAGGAATTAAGAAGGGGTCGACGAGAAAATCGTCACTACTCGTGCGGCACTGTGTGCGATTCATCGACAGTCCGATCAGCCAGTCGCCGCTCGGTTGCTGTTTCCGATACTCGACGCGTGCCGCCGTAAAACCACAGCCATCCAGTACGCTCCGGCCCGGTTCACACCGCAGTTGAATCTGCCGCTTTCGCAGCGAATCCGCAATCGTGCCTGCTTCGCTTTCTGATGTTAATATTTCTTCAAACCAGTCCGCCTGTACCAGACTTTGATAATAAGGATAACAGTTCGGCTTACCAATCAGTGTACCTTCCACCGGCGTCAGCCCCAATCCATGATTTCGATACGTAAGCGAATCTTCTTCTCCCAGCAGCGCCCGCCGATGGGTCTGCCAGAAGGTATCCCATTCTGTCTCCGATTCAAGATAGCGCATCGGAAACCCGCCGCCGATATCCAGGAACCGGACAGGAAATTCTCGGGACCGCAACTCATCGATCAGCGGCAGCAGCCGTTGAATGGCTGACAGACGCTGTGCCTGGCAGTAGCCGTCCAGATGAAAATGCACACCGATCAGATTCAAATACTGCAAGCTGTGGGGGGAGTCATGCTGAAGGTCCTGAAGCAGCGGCAGGATTTCATCAATATCAAACCCGAACCGGGAAGGTAGTTTCCTTCCCTGATGTTGAAAACCGCTGAGACGCACCGCGATATCGGCCCGGCGATTGACTTGTTCTGCCAGAATCACTGTCTGCATCAATTCATCGAGATGATCAACGGCGATGGTGACACCCGATTCGAGACACAGCCGCAGCAGCGCCTCCGATTTCACAGCAGCAGTGCAAATGATTTTTTCTCCAGGGATCTGGGACGCGAGTACCTGCTGCAGCTCCTGGATGCTGGCCGTATCAACGCCACATCCCAGTTCTTTTGCCGCTTCGACAAAGGCCAGGCACTTATTCGCTTTGCGGGCGAAATAGACATCGTAGTCGATTCCCTGAGCTTGCGCCACTTCATACAGCGCTGTCACGTTTCGCTGAAACGGTTCCGTGTTGAGCACATTCAAGGGGGAACCATGTTCCTGCACCAGCGCAGGGAGTGTCGTACTCTGGCAGAGTTCGGTGATCCAGGGTTCCAATTTTGCTGTCAGCGGCAACATTCCCCGACAGTAGCTGCGCACGTTACTTGTGAGCAAGTCTGAAGGAGCGGAGAATTCTGTCTCATGTTCTGCGGTTTTCATGTCTGCTTCCTATGAGCGATATGATCGCGGACACTGCGTGCCCATTGATCGGGGCAGGAATGGAGCTGGCGACTGAGGGTATCGTTCCCCAGTACACAACCTTCCGTGGGACGCCCGATGACAGCCAGTCCCTCTGTGATCTGCTCCTCCAGCTGGATCGGACGGGCTGCGCCATCAACGGCGATTCCCCCCGCGCCCAGCATCCGCCTGATCCAGCCTGAAGAAAGCAGTTTTTCCAATAGAGAGTTTTCCGAGAATTGATCACAGGCAGGGATGACCGCGTTGATCAATCGGTCCACTGATGTCCGTTTCCCCTCGGCTTCCAGTATCAGTCTATTCTGGTGTGGAACGAAATCAGACCGCAGGTATTCTAAATTGACAATGCCCGCTTCAATGAGTGCCATCAGTCGTCCTACATTTTCGGCGGGAGGACCAAATGCCAGTCGCTCCATCTCTTGCGCATCACGCTGAAAATCTGCCCAGCTGGTCAATGCCAGTCCGCCATAACTGATTCTGCGCACCAGCGCGGGGTACAGCTGTCGAAACGTTTCACCCAGTGCCCAGGCTTCGTCCGGCGCCTGCTGGCCTGTTGCAATGCGGTAAGACTGTTGCAGGCGCTCCCATGTTTCAGCAGGTGTAAAGATTCTGTTGCTCCAGTCCTGAAACCAGCGATTCAGTCCGACCATCGGAGTCTGCGTTCCTATCTGATGATCGGGAACCAGTGAGAGCAGCGCTTCTTCTGCTGTTTTCAAAATCACAGGCCAGATTGAGGTTTGAAAATCAAGACCTGCTGCGGGCTGTTTGAGTTTCAAAATACGAAGACGTCCCTGTTCCCAGATCTGCTCTCGTTCCGGGTTGCTCCGGAAATAACGACGATCTGGTTTAGCCAGCATCGGGTGTCCCGTCCGGGAAAAAGGCACGATCGACTGCACCTCATCCCCGGACGGAAGGTATTTCCACTGCCGGTTTTCACAACAGAATTTTCCGCCACGCCCTTCTGTTAATGCGAGGCAGGCGTCAATAAATGTCAAAGCAAAACCGCGTACGGCTACCGTGGATTGCGGGGGTATGCGTGCAGAGGACAACATCTGCTCCACGGGAAACACCTTTTCAATGATCTGTTCCGACTGCGAGAAGGAAGAAGGGGCTGCTCGCCAGCCTTCATGCCCCAGTGCCAGTAGAACTTCATCAAATGCGATTTCGTTGTCTGCGGTTTCGAGTAACCAGCGGTCCTCTGTTTTTTTGATACCAGTCACTTTCTCTGCAACCTGGTTCACGGTTACAAAATCAGGGAACAGCTGTATTGTTTTTTGAAATGCTGTCGCAAGATATTCGCCGACAATCGCCCGAGGCGCAAAGCCTCGCGGATCAGCGTGGTGAGGATATTTGTCTTGCAGCCATTCCACGAGTGTGGGAAATGATTGCGGATCACGCCGCCGCAGGGTCTCCGGCCAGACATTGATCAACTCGGAAGCAAAGTTCATGCGTAAATAATGCGGCTGTCGC
This sequence comes from Gimesia algae, assembly GCF_007746795.1. Classification (NCBI taxonomy): domain Bacteria; kingdom Pseudomonadati; phylum Planctomycetota; class Planctomycetia; order Planctomycetales; family Planctomycetaceae; genus Gimesia; species Gimesia algae. The sequence continues at coordinate 465,042 of NZ_CP036343.1, read as the reverse complement.
GGATGATAAACGGCCCCGGCCCCCGGAAAGGGAGCTGGTTCAAAGACGGTGATCTGTACTTCCGACTGTTGACGCGAACGAGCCAGCTCATAAGCCAGCCGTTCCAGACAGTACATCCCCTTCGGACCACAACCTACAATAGCGATCTTGAAGGGAGCGGATGCAGCAGGTCGCATTTTTTTAACGGTATGTTGCCCCGTTTGAAGTGCCGTTATCATATCGTTGCATGTTCCTTCACATATTCGCGCAAATGTGGAGTGAAGCGAGACCCTCTCTGTACAGAAACCGTTCCAACCTGACTGGGCTGCTCGATTCGTGCCTGCAGTTCTTCTGTGGAACACCCCAGTTCTCTCTCCACCCATTGATCAGAAAAAATGGTATCGAGGTAACGGGTGCCCGAGTCATGCAAAATGGCGGCACACACTTTGGATCGCAATTCAGGAATCATCGAGCGAATCGCTTCCAGCACGCCGCCCGCTGATCCTCCTGCGAGAATCGCCTCATATTTAACCATGCGTCGGCAACCCACCACACAATCCAGATCGCTGACCCGTTTCACATCATCAAATTGCTGTCCTGCAGCTAATGCAGATACGTGACCTGCTCCCATTCCGGGGATCCGCCTGCGACCTGCCAGACCACCAAACAGCACACTCCCTTCAGCGTCGACGGCAATCACCTTAGTGTGGCGTCCCCGTTTTTTCAGGTAGTCCCGACAGCCACGTGCCGTACCAGTGCTGCTGGTTGCGACAAACAGATAATCGATTTCACCATTCAATGCTTCGTCGATTTCCTGAACCGTACCCTGTTCGTGAGAAAGCGGATTTTTCAAATTACTGTATTGGTTCGGCCAGTAAGAATCGGGAATCCCATTAATGAGTTCCATCACCCGGGCCAACCGTGCTTTGAGGTAAGCGCCTTGCAGAGGTCGCGTGACTCGTTCAATCACCGCCCCGTATGCCTGCATGATGGCAACGTTCTGCTCCTGGGCAAACGGGTCGACGACACAAATCAGAGGCAGACCAAAATAACAGCAGGCCTGTGCCAGACCGATGCCCATGTTACCGGAAGTGGATTCAATGATCGTGGTAGTTTTGTTGATCGCCCCGGAGCGGAGCGCATCTTCGATCATGGCGCAGGCGGGGCGGTCTTTGGCACTCCCCCCTGGATTGAATGCTTCGACTTTGGCGTATAGCTGAATATCATCTGTGCCCAGGTAGCGGCGTAAACGAATCAAAGGGGTGGAGCCAATGGCATCCAGAATCCCCTCGCATGGAACCTCGCTGGTGCTGTTATTCTGATTTATATTAATCATCGTTTTTCTCCGATATTACTGTTCATGAATGCCTGTAGATGAAGGCACCCTGTTCAAAAGCGAATTGCGTGCCAACTTCTAGTAAGCGGTGTTTTCGACAGAATCTGCGGATTATTCGGATTTTAAACGGGGGACAATTGAAGTGACTGAATGCTGAGCAACCACCCTGGTCGCCTGACTTTCATCGATTGCACCTACAGACATCTGTGCGTCTGGACTCGTGCTGCCCGAGCCTGACCCGGCTTGATAGTCGATAAGATAGATCAGGGTGATCCGTTTACGCGTCTGTTCAGACCGCGGTATAATGACAGCAAAGAGATGCTCGTAGAGACCTGCTTTAACATGAGTGGGAACAGAGTATCGTCTCGTCGTAGCGAGGAAATCCTGTGGATACGAATTCAACTCACTGTCAAAAATGCGTTGTTATATTAGCGGGTCCATTCTGGGGAATGATGCTGGGGATCCTCTTTCCCCTTGGCATGGCCGCCGCCGCTGATCCTGTCCCCCTCAAGACGAAGCTGGACAGTAAATCAAGTGCATGGAAATTTGTGGCCGGACAGTCGGATGAGTTCGATGGTGCTGAAGTCGATCGCGCGAAATGGAATATTGATACGCAGGACTTTGGACCATGGAGTTGGGAACCCCAGAACGTGACACAAAAGGAAGGCGCCCTGCATCTTCGTATGCTGCAGAAGGAACACCAGCGGGGAAAGCAGGTACTTTATTACACCTCCGGAATGGCGCGAAACGAGAAAACAATCACCTATGGATATTTTGAGGCCCGCGTCAAAGGCTGTTCTCGTTACCCGGGCGCGTGTCCGTCGTTCTGGCTTTACAGTATCGGGCCTCAAAATCGGTACCTGGCACAGGACGGTGAAACCGTTGCCTATTCAGAAATCGACGTTGTTGAGTTGCAGCAATGCGAATTTGATTTTAAGACGAAACAACACTTCCCCGTCACTCGTATCGACTGCAATCTACATACAACCCTGCTGAAAGCAGGCCAGCGGCAATGGGTCAGGCCACACAACCGCCCGGAACTCTGCAGCAACCATTTTGATTCTCCCTGGGATCCGCGCGCGGACTATCACGTCTACGCCGTAGAAAATTCACCGGACTGGATCGTGTGGTACATCGACGGGAACGAAGTCGCGCGCAAGCCGAACCTGTACTGGCATCTGCCAATGCACGTCACACTGTCATTAGGTCTGCGTTATCCGTTCGTCGCCTACAAAGAAGGGGAGCGTGTGCCCGTCCCGGATAAAACCACTGCAGCAGGTTTTCCAACGACCATGTCCGTAGATTATGTCCGAGTCTGGCAAAAGCCCGGTAATCCAGCAAAAAAAACGACCACTTCCTGGACAAAAGCCGAATACATCGCAATGGAAAAGGAGAAATGGGATAAGAATCACTGGCGGTGGGATCAGCGCAAAGTAGAATCTAATTTCGATCAGATAGACACAAACCGTGATGGGGTGGCCTCCGGGAAAGAGCGACAGGACTGGTATGCAAAGCAGGCCAAATCCGCGAAGCCACCTGAAAAGTGAATCGCTGACAGGCCATGCAGCAAGAGATCGAAAACAGTGATTGAAACGGCTTCTATCTGAATGGTGTCTGTCATTTTGTCTGTAATCTGATCTCAGCGGAAATCAGGACTATCTTTTACACCAGACCCGGTGATAATGCATTCCACACTCACTTGGTCCACAGGTCTGATCCCAGATTGAGTCAACCGCTGTCTGCTTCTGAATCCTGCCCGCGGAATCGGAAACATTGGTATCCATTTTGGAAATCGCTCATTATGTGGCTGCACGCTTCCTGCTTACTCGACTTCAATATCCCCGTAGAGACCCCGTTTCTACTCATGCTGCGTCCCCGCAGTGGGGATCAGCAATGGGTGGCTCGTGAGCAGTATATGCTGACCCCCAGTGTCTCTGCTGTTGAATTCACCGATCCATTCGGGAATCTCTGTCAACGACTGGTGGCACCTGCCGGCTCATTTTCGGTTCAGACAGCGTTTGATATTCAAGTCGCCGACTCCTCTGATGCGTCGCCCGGTGCCTTCTTTATTCCCGTCGAAGAGTTACCCGAAGACACACTCCCTTTCCTGCTGCCCAGCCGCTACTGTGAATCTGATCGCTTCACACAGATGGCATCCTCACTCGTGGAAGGAGTCGCCCCTGGCTACGACCAGTGCAACAAAATAGTCGATTACATTCGCGCGAACATCAAATATGCGCCCGGCGAGGGACAGGAAATCATCAGCGCCTGTGAAGTCAATGAAAGAACACAGGCGGTCTGCCGCGATATGGCTCACCTGGGAATTGCCTGCTGTCGCGCTCTGTCGATTCCCGCGCGGCTGGTCGTCGGATATCTGGAAACGCTGCAGCCGATGGATCTGCATGCCTGGTTTGAAGCCTATGTGGGCGGACGCTGGTATACGTTCGATCCGACTCAGGACAACCTGAACGGGGGACGGGTGGCTATTGCCTACGGTCGCGATGCAGCTGACGTTGCAGTCTACACACAATTCGGCGATCCGGTTGAACTGTTGAATATGAATGTCAGCGTCGAGCAGATCTCCCCGCCTCAATATTGAAATTCACTTGATCTGCGGAAGCTTCATTGCAGCGTTCTGTTTCGTTCCACGGACCTCAGAAAGATAGCCGGTAATTCCCTCCTGCCGAGAGGCAATCTGAGTTTTTCCCTTCACGCAACGCTTCAACACCAGACACCATCTGCTCAGTAATCCACTTATAAACTACATGGGAATTCCTCCTTATTTCAGTTGTTTTTTGCGGGTTATAAAGGCTTGTTATTCAGAGTAAGCCTATCAGGTGACTGGTATCGGTAATTCAATTGAAATATCCGACACACCGGGAATTGCAAAATATGATTGTGTATCAACCACATTCTATTTTCATTCCTGCAGAAATCGAACGGACTTCTGCTTTCCAGTTTTAGAAAAACATATGAACGTCAGCAGTCTCAACCTGTCTCCACCCCGACAACAGAGCGGGAACCAGCGCTCACAGCCCGGGCAAAGGAATGTGAGAACTCTGGCACTGCCGGCTTTGGCACTGCTCTGGTTGAGTGCTGTCGTTTATGGAATGTTTCTCCTCTGGCAGTACCAGTCGACACCGGGTGAAGAACCGCTGACAACCGCAGTCTGGCCTGACGAGAGTCAGATGACCTGCAATTCAATGCGACCGACGCTGGTGATGTTTGCTCATCCCCGCTGTCCGTGTACCACTGCCAGCCTGAACGAACTGGCAAAAATCATGACACTTGGACCGGAACGGGTTGATGCACGGATTGTTTTTTTCAAATCTTCGGCATTTCCAGAGGGCTGGGAAAAGGCGGATCTCTGGAAGACCGCTTCCGCGATTCCAGGGGTGACGGTTTGCAGTGATGCTGATGGTAAAACCGCCAGGTTGTTTAACGCGACAACTTCCGGTTACGTACTGCTCTACGATACGCAAGGCAAACTACTGTTCCATGGAGGCATCACAGGCTCAAGAGGACATTCCGGTGATAATGCTGGCAGATCTGCCATTGAATCGATTCTGTTATCTGGAACAGCAGAGCGACAGGAAACGTTCGCATTTGGATGCCCGTTGCTCGGAGAGCATTCGGTATCTGAACAGGAGGGACAACGATGTCGTTATCCATTCTGACCAAGCCCTGTCTGCCCACTGAGTCTCAAAGAGCAGAAGAACTGTTTCGGGAAAATCAGCGTGATCTGTATCAGAGAACGGACCGATTGTTTGCCTGCCTGATGATCGTGCAGTGGCTGGCAGCAATGGCCGCTGCCTTCTGGATTACACCCCGAACATGGATCGGCAGCAATAGCGAAGTACATCTGCATGTCTGGGCGGCCTGTCTGCTGGGCGGACTGATTACGCTGTTCCCCGTCATGCTGACTCTGTTACGTCCCGGTACGATTTTAAGCAGACACGTCATCGCGATCAGCCAGATGCTGACTTCTTCCCTGCTTGTCCATCTGAGTGGGGGCCGGATTGAAACGCACTTTCACATTTTCGGATCGCTGGCATTTCTGGCATTCTACCGTGACTGGCGTGTACTGATCACCGCAACGTCAGTCGTCATCATCGACCATTCCATATTGGGATTATTTTACCCACAGGCGATCTTCGGGGTGCTGACAGCTAATCCGTGGCGGATTGTAGAACATGGCGCCTGGGTCATTTTCGAGGACCTGTTCCTGTTCATCGCGATTCACCAGAGTTTAAGGGAATTGAAAGCGATGGCGCGGCAGCGTGCCGTTCTGGAGGAGACAAAAGCCGATGTGGAATCAGAGGTACAACATCGGACCCGTGAACTGCATACAGCGAACAGGATGATCTCTGAGAAAAACCACGTTCTCGAACAAATAACGATGGAATTAAAACAGCAGGCGCAGGAACTGCGGGCGGCCAAAGACTCAGCCGAGGCTGCAAACCGGTCCAAGAGCGCCTTCCTGGCAAACATGAGTCACGAAATCCGGACCCCCATGAATGCCATCCTCGGATTTAATGACATTCTACTGGACGGTGTCAGCGAGCCGGAAAACATTCAAGCCGCACGCACCGTTAAAGAAAATGGTCAGTATCTGCTCCGGCTCATTAATGATATTCTGGATCTCTCCAAAATCGAAGCAGAGAAAATGGAAGTCGAGCACGTGAATTGCTCCCCGCATACCTTGCTCAATAATATTTATTCGCTGATGAATGTTCGCGCCCTCGAGAAGGGCTTGCCTTTGAATTTTCAGATCGATGGTCCGATCCCCGAAACGATTAATACAGACCCGACCCGCTTGCGGCAGATTTTGATTAATACCATCGGCAACGCCATCAAGTTCACGGAATCCGGAGCAGTGAATGTCGTCGCCCGTCTGATCGACCTGCCAGATCAAACTGCCCGCATGCAATTTAATGTCACCGATTCAGGGATTGGAATTGAAAGCACAAGCCTTGAATCTCTATTCAAGCCCTTTACCCAGGCTGATGGATCCATGACGCGTAAATTTGGAGGCACGGGACTGGGACTGACCATCAGTAAACGCTTGACCGAATTACTCGGCGGTGAAATCACGGTGACCAGTGACCCCGGAAAAGGGAGTACTTTTTCGATCACCATCGAAACCGGATCACTGGAAAATGTTGCTCTGATCGACTCGCGTCCATTCCAGATTCTTACTGAAACAGAAATTCCTCAGAACAAAGTATTCGATGGTCTGCCTCTGAAAAATGGTCGTTTCCTGTTGACCGAAGACGGACTCGACAATCAGAAATTGATCAGTTTTATCCTGAATAAAGCGGGAGCAGAGACTACGATTGCTGAAAACGGGCAGACCTCATTTGATCTGGCCATGGCAGCCGTCGAGGCAGGAGAACCATTTGATGCCATTCTGATGGATATGCAGATGCCCGTTTTGGACGGTTATCAGGCAACGAGAAAATTGAGAGCAGCCCACTACCACGAACCTATCATTGCTTTAACCGCCCACGCCATGCGCGGCGATCGACAGAAATGCCTGGATGCCGGCTGCGATGACTATCTCACCAAACCCATCGACCGCAGAAAACTGGTCGAAATGCTCGCCAGTTATAAGCGTCACGTAGCGCAAAATCTGACAACGACCCCAACAGAGCTCTCGTGAGAAAAAACTTCATTCAGCCAATCGTCGTCGACACTCTGCCAGTAATTCCTCTGCACTCTGCTGCCCGGTCGTTCCCAGCCATTGACTGGAAACCACAATGCTGAGGTCCTCCGCAGCGCGGGTATAGTCTGCCTCAGCAAAATAAGCCTGCCCCCGAAACCAATACGCTTCCGCCAGAAAGTGAGCAGGCAGTCGGTGCTCGCTCCCCTGCTCGATCACAGTCGTCAGTTCACCAATTGCTAATTCATGTCGTTTCTGTTCTGCATAAATCCTACCGCGACACAGCAATGCACTGAGCAGCATGCCCGTCGGCAGTCCCTCCCGTGACTCGATGATCACAGTATAATCCGAGACCGCTGCTTCCAACTCTCCCTGAACAGCAAAACTTTCTCCCCGCATCGCAGAAGCCTGGGCAACCAGTTCAGCGGAAACCTCACCGCGATATTCTACTATCCGGGTCATGTCGCTTATTAATCGCTCATGTTCGCCAAGACGCTGATAAACAGATCCCCGATAATACAAAGCCAGGCCCATCAGTTCGACATCTTCAGCCACGGCGCTGTCGATCACCTGACTATAGTCGGCGAGCGCCTGATCCAGTTGCCCCTGGGTATGAAATTCGATGCCACGCTTGAGGACGGCGTTATGATTCATAGTGATAGGAACTCTCAAATATCAAAGCTGGTACAACTCATAACCGGCACTGCAGGGAGTCCCCCGCGAAACTAACATCCGCCGTTGTTCCGGTTCGATGATCACGGAAAAAACAGTCTGCCAGTAACCGGTGTCTACATCATCGTTCACATGCCGACATAACGACCGCGGGTATCCCTCGTGATCGGTGAGCGCTGCCTTGATGTCGTCGATGCTGATTTCAGTACCACATGCCTGCAACAGGGAATCGATGCGTGCTTTCCGGGGATGTGAGCCGATCAGCTCGGGGAACTGCTCGTTATATTTACAGAGTTCCGGGTGCAGACAATGATTGGTATGCGTGATCCAGCTTGTTTCCTCGGGTCTCAAAACCTGCACGGTTTCCAGGGTCACTTCCAGGTCCGCGGGCCCTTCCGGAGTCGTCAGCATGATATTTGCCGGGATCGCCCGCTCGGCCCGACGAATTGTCTGGACCGCTGCTTCCAGACTGGTGGACTCATACAGTTCGCGTAACGTGAAGTAGTGGGGCACTCCAGTAGAGCGACTGGGAGCCGGCAGACTGTTCAGACAGGCCCCGATGCCCGCATCGTTGAACCCGATATACGAAATCAATCCCGCCTGCGTCACCGTCATCAGCGCCGGTTTTCCTGTGGGTCGGCGTGTGAGTACGATCGTAAACGGATCAAGGGCCGGATCGTTGTCCCAGTTCTGCGCGACAATCGGTCCCCGCGTAGAAGTGGCCGGCAGACTGAGCGCGGTGCAGCCGGCATCCGCATCGGGAGTAAATTGATTGCGAATCTGCAGCAGCATGATTTTCCAGAAAGGGAGGTCCGTCGCTTCCGCGATGCCACGCAGCTCTGCAATCGAATCGGAACTGTATTTTTCCGCATACGGTATACAATGCTCCGCATGCGCCCGCGCCTGTGCGCTGCTGACCTGCATTGTCTCCCGCAGCCGGTCCAGAGCCAGCTCACAAAACGCGGCAATCTCCTCCCGCGCCGCTTCCCCGGTCTGCCGCCCCATTTCCAGCGGCAAACCAGCGACTTCAATCTCACGATACCGGGCTGAGTCAGGCATAGTTACACAGCTTGTTTTCCTTCAAGTTTACCGGCTGGCTTTTTTGATGGGCTGGGCCTGCTTGAGTGTTGTCAGGTACTCGACGATGTTGACAAGTTCTTCCTGGGTGAGCACCTTCTGCAGGTCGGCGGGCATCAGTGATATTTTCTGCTGAATGATTTCATCGACGTCATCCATTTTGAACGTCCGCGAAATGGCTTCCGCATCCCGGATCGTAATCGCGTCGTCGGTTTTGTTGACCAGCAGACCATTCACCACGTTCCCCGATAACAGGATTACGGTATACGATTCGTAGTTGTGGCTGATGCCTGCGCTGGGAAACAGGATCGATTCGAACAGCGCTTCGCGGCTTAATTTCTTGCCGATCTCCGACAGGTTCGGGCCCACTTCTTTCCCCATACCATTCACGATATGACACTTGGCACAGGTTCCCTTGGTATTGAACATCACCCGACCGTCCAGCTTATCCCCTTTGATGCTTGCCAGCACATTGATGGGGGGCAGAGGTTTGTTGTCTTTTGTAGGAGGGGCCGGATACAGCCTGGCGGCCCGCTCTTTCACATCTTTCATAATCGTGGATGACATTGCCGCCGCAACAGTCTGTTTCAACTGGGGATCAAAGTCTTTTTTCTCAGCCAGATCCAGTAAGGCATGGGCGCCGGGGCGTGATTTTGCAATTGCCCGGACTGCTTCCCGTCGATCCACCAGCAGGTCTTCTTTGTTGGTGATGATTTTAAGCAGGATTCCATTCGCACCGTTGTGTCCGGCACTTCCCAGTGCCCAGATCAAATCGAGCTTCTGATTCTGTTCTTTTTCCGTATCGGCTTTGTTCTCCAGAGATTTGCGGATTAACGCGTTCTGTTTCAAACTCAGAGCCGCACGAATCGCATCGACGGATGTCTGGGATTTGCCTGCGTGACCGGCAATCGCTACCAGCTCGGGATAGTAATCAGAAGCCTTGAACTTTTCGACCAGTTTGATGAACTCCGGAGTCCCCCGGCTGCTGTCGATGACCTGGGTAAGCGCCTGTTTGTATTTGGAATCCTGCATCACCACTTTGGCCGGCATGCGGGATATGGCTTCCGCGATGATATAGGTTTCGCGAGTTTTGTTCTCAGGTTCTTTCAGTAACGCCAACTCTGCGACAGCCGTATTCTTTTCTTTGCCCGGAATAAAGTCCAGAGTGCGGAAGTAGCGTGGCAAAGCATCCTGTTCTGTGTTCGGGTCTTCAATAATCTTGACCAGGTAAGGAACCGCCATCGGAATTTTCGAACGCCAGATCAGGTCGCGTCCCACAGGCGTATTCCAGTCATCGCCGGCCTGTTTGAGCCAGGCGGTCAGGAATTTCTGTTCCTGCTCATCCATGCCGATACCCAGCGCTTCCAGGTACCAGCGATCTTTGCCGTCATACTGATCCGCCAGTTTCACCCACAGCGCGGGTGCTTCGGGTGACTTGTTGTGATGCAAGGCGATCGCACATTCGCGACGCACCTGAGGCGAAGGATCATTTACCAGTTGGCTGACATAGGGAATCACATCCTGCTTGTAACGGCGGGCGGCACGCAGGCCGGTAATCCGAATATCGGAATTCTTGTCCTGAATCGCACGGGAGACATACTCACCGGTTTTGCCTTTGATGCCAGCCAACAGCCAGAGGGCGCGAGCGCGGTTCCTCTGGTTGTCAGACTGATAGAGTTCTTCCAGCAGTGGCAATGCCTGTTCCTGCAGGGCATGCAGTTTATTCCAGGCCAGGTAACGTCGCGCCAGGTTCGGGTTTTTAATTCCTGCAATCGCACCTTCAACCGTACTCAGATCCAGTTTGTCGAATACATATTTCGCATCGGCCGGGGCAATCCGGAAAATGCGGCCCCGCTCCTGATCCCCAATCCGGTGACCGCCCACCCCCGGATCATACCAGTCGGCGACGAACAGCGAGCCATCAGGGGCAATACAGACATCGGATGGACGGAACCACTTGTCCTGCTCGCTGGTAATGATATTCGCGATTTCAGCTTCATAGCCGGCACCATCCTTTTTCACAGGATAGGCGCGGACCACATTCGGGCCAGCGTCTGAGTGAATGACTTCACCCTGGTATTTTTTGGGCAGCAGAGATCCTTCGTAAACACAGATGCCCGTGGGAGAGCCGGCCCCGGTCTGCAGCAGGTTGGGAATCACTCCCGGATCGCGCAAATGCCAGTGGCGCAGCGGGATTTCTTCATGCATGCCAGTCCGCGGCGTTTTCCAGCGGGCACCAGTCAATTGATCGAGATAACCGTAGTTCCCGAATTCCATGACATAGTTAATACGGACTCCGCGGTTGCCGTCATCATCATTGTCCGATTGCCAGAGGGTACCGAACGAATCGACCGTGATTTCATAATTATTCCGGAAATTATGTCCGAGAACTTCAAAGTCGCTACCATCCAGGTTACAGCGAAAGACCATGCCTCCCCAGTAAGGTTTGCCGTTATCCAGCACAGGTTTTCCGTTGCTTTCGAGAATCGGTTTTCCGGCAGCGTCGAACACCTGCTTGCCGCTGTTACCGAAGTTCCAGTAGAGTTTGCCATCAGGTCCAAAGATGGAAGTATGTGCCGAGTGATCATGTTCACCCCCCGCAATTTTGAACAGCAGTTCTTTTTTGTCGGCTTTCCCATCGTTGTTCTCATCGGTAAAGAGGAACACATTCGGCGAAGCAGCGACAATGACTTTATTACCCAATACACAGATGCCCTGTGAGCCGTTCACATCATTGCCCTGGTAAAATACGGTCGTTTTGTCGGCTTTCCCATCGCCGTTCGTATCTTCCAGAATCAGAATCCGGTCTCCCTCTTTGCGAGTGGTGATGTCACGCAGGCTGGCACGATAGTTGACAACTTCACAGATCCAGACACGTCCTTGTGAATCCACGTCCATGCTGGATGGGCTGCTGATTTGCGGTTCGGAAGAAAACAGCGTCGCCTGCAGACCGGGAGCAACCGTCAAATTGGGTACGGCCTGTTTCGAATCATGTTCGGTTTGAGCTGATACAAAAGAGGTAGCAGCGGTGGTCGTCAGCAGCAGGGCGGGAATGAGGGCAAGCCAGCGGTACTTCATGGAGTCAGTTTCCTATTTTTGATTCAAGTTGCAGTCCCGGGTCTGTGTCAATCAGTCATTGTAATCAATTGGTATTTATTGATTCCACTCTTTCAGTAATGCTTTAATCCGGGCGGGATTAAAGTTATCGGGCTTTTCGTAATCCTGATTTTCTTCCAGAAGTTCAACAGTGACAGACGCAGATTCTACGCCCTGCGAAGGAACTTCAGCATGGGCCGTCCAGACAATGGCATTCAGTACGAGTTTCCGAAAATCGTTGTGCCCCCAGTTCCAGTGGTAGTGACCACCGGTAAAGCCAAATCCGCGACCTCCGTCCGGGCGTTCGTAGGCCCACGCCATATGTTGAGGCTGCCCCAGCGTTTTCCGCACATCCGGATTTCCGCTGTGAGCACCATCGGGCCGACTTAAAGTTTCTTTGGGAGGAACCGCAGTCAGGATCGGCTGCACATTTTTCATTTCAGGCTGAAATCGCATATGGTAATACCATTCATCATTAATGCTGAATGGCTTCACGCCCTGCGAGATCGGATGATCGGGCAGATTTTTATAGTCGGCGGTCCAGTGGGGATTGACCGACCACCATTCTTCAAAGTAACCACCAATCCAACGCAGAAAGGCATCCCCCGACGCCCCCTTGGGCACTTCCACACCATAATGCAGATTCACCATGCCCACACCATGCTCTGCCAGCTTGCTAAGTTCATCCAGGTGATCATTGTAAGGGTGACGTCCGCCGCCATCACAATAGATTACGATCGAATCGGCATCCTCCAGCACACTGGCATCTTCAGGCCAGCCTTCAGCCACAACAGTGGTCTCGATATTCAGACCGCTGTTGTTCAATGCTTCGGCCAGTAGCAGGCACCCAGCACGATGCTCGTGAGCACCGTACCCGTGACTCTTCTTACCGGCGATCAGCACTACTTTTTTTTTAGCGCCGTCCGTGGAAGAAGTCTGGTCGCCAGCCGGCAGTTCTTTCAGTTCAATATCACGAAACTGCACGACCATGGGTGGGCCCTGATGTAATTGCAAGGCGATAATTCCATCAGCGCGGCGCTGTTCAGGATCGTTATCGGTCACGTCTGCAGTCACCACACCATTGATTTTGTGGATCAGATGATTCCCGCGGGCGATGATCTCATAATCGTTCCAGTCTTCTTTTTTGATCTTCTTCTGAATTTCGTTCGTATCGCCGAGGTAACCGACCACATCTGGTTTTTTACCTTTTTCAATGACTGTTTTTTGACCGCGTAAAGCAAGAATGCCTCGCTTCCGTTCTTCGTAGAGAATCCCCGAATATTTATCGCCGGCTTCCATGTCAGCCTGATAACCGCCCACGCGCCACTTGTCTGCCGCATTGGGTAAGGAAAAGCTGCGATATTGGACGCCTGAATTGTGGCCGATGATTTTATACTGCAGCTTCAGTACAAAGTCGCCCGGTGTACCGCCACGCCAGATGAGAAAGGTGTTACCTTTGGTTGGATTGTCTTTGGTCGTGCGCCCGGTGATGGCGCCATCTTCCACAGACCAGAAACGGGGATCCCCGTCCCAGTTGTCGAGTGTCTTACCATCAAAGATCGATTTGAAACCTTTATCCGCTGCAGCGACTGACTGAGGACTGAAGAACAGAGTGACACAGAACAGAGTCAGCAACAGTGAGGTGTGAATGCGAAGCAAGCGCTGTAGTGTCATTAGTTCCTCCGGGAAGAATATCAAATCGTTGAGAACCGTTGTTACACGCTCTGGCAGGCTATAGCAGATTCAAGTGGAATACAGGCTACAGTTAAGAAGAGCTGGTTTGAGTCAGTCCTACTATCTTAAACAGACGCAGGCATGATAATCCAGCGTGAAAGCGGAGATTACGAAATAGACAGGGTTGTTAAGAAATTGCGACCCTGCAGAAAAAACGAGCCTCTTTCCGGTCGATCTGATTTTGAACAGGCCCGCGCACAAAAAAAGGCGCTGTTGCCAGCGCCTGGTCTCTTATTCTTGATAAAGATTTCCGCTTATTGCAGGAAGACTTCTGCTTCTTCCAGGAAGTTCTTTTCGAGGGCCCGCATTTCACCGACAGCGTCTGCCAGAGCAACGGGAACAATCTGTGTTCCCCGCAGCGCGACCATGTAACCGAAATGATGCTTCAGAGCCAGCCAGCCGGCGTGTACGCCGCAACGTGTTCCCAGTACACGGTCAGCGGCGCTGGGTGAACCACCCCGCTGCAGGTGACCGAGGGTGACGTGACGAGTTTCAAAACCGGTTCGTTCTTCAATCATGCGGGCAACGGTTTCGCCAATGCCGCCCAGTTTGACGTGACCGAAATCATCGACTTCGCCGTCCTGGGTGGTGACGCCAGCCTCTTCAGTAAACTGGGCGCCTTCACTGACAATCACAATGCCGTACATTTTGCCGTTAGCACGACGCCTTTTCAGAACTTCGATCATGCGGTCCATTTCGATCGGAATCTCGGGGACCAGCGTGTAATCGGCGGCAGTCGCCAGACCGGAGAACAGCGCGATCCAGCCAGCGTGTCGTCCCATGGTTTCGACAACCATGATACGACGATGTGATTCGGCAGTCGTCCGCAGACGGTCAACGGCTTCCATGACGGTGTTGATAGACGTATCGAAACCGAACGTCACATCGGTCGAACTCAGGTCGTTATCAATGGTCTTGGGGCAGCCGATCACGGGTGCTTTATGATCGTTCCAGAGTTTGCTGGCCACGCCCAGTGTATCATCACCGCCGATGGCAATCAGACAGTCCAGGCCCAGTTTTTCCAATGTCGCCAGTACCTTGGGTACATCTTCTTCTTCATTTTTATAAGGGTTGGTACGGGAAGACCCCAGGATGGTTCCCCCCTTGAAGATGATGTCGTCTGTGTTTTCCGAATTCAGTTCGATGTAGTTACCTTCAATCGCACCGCGCCAGCCTTCCAGCAGACCATACACTTCGCCGCCCGCATTGCAGATGACGCGTACGGCACCACGAATCACCGGGTTCAAACCAGGACAATCTCCACCACCCGTTAAAATACCAACTCTCATTATGCTACCTGTACCTGTTTTCAAAAAAGTAACGTCTCTGACTATAGTTGAGAGACTCAAAAAATGACCAGCTTACAATAGGAAGTGAGCGAAACTTCGCTTCCGGAACCGGTAAGTTTTGCCGACACTAGACCCCTGGCGGATGAGCGAAGTATATGCCCACAGGTCTGTTACAATACAAAACGACCGAATGTTCGTCGTACTAATCTCAGGGAACGATTTACCAGGTTCGTTCGATAAACGTGGTATCGACTTTACCCTCAATGAACGCCGAGTGATTAAAGATCTTCTTCGCCAGAGGAATCGTCGTCTTGACCCCTTCAATCACGAACTCATCCAGGCAACGTCTCATACAGGCCAGCGACTCTTCACGGGTCGGACGATGCACAATCAGTTTGCCAATCAGAGAATCATAATAAGGGCCCACGGTGTACCCCTCATAAATATGCGAGTCAAACCGGACACCCGGACCGCCGGGAACCCGCAACCTGGTGATTTTGCCGGGTGACCCACGAAAATCATTTTCGGGATCTTCCGCATTGATACGGAGTTCGATAGCCGATCCCTGGCAGGGAATATTTTTCTGCTTCAGGTCCAGTTTTTCTCCGGCAGCAACACGTATTTGCTGTTTGATCAAATCGATGCCGGTCACAAGTTCGCTGACCGGGTGTTCGACCTGAATCCGGGCATTGACTTCGATGAAGTAAAACTGGTTGTCGGGTCCGACGAGAAACTCAACCGTACCAGCATTCGTATAACCGGCTGTTTCAATCAATCGACAGGCGGCTTTACAGATATCTTCACGAACCGAGTGTGGCAGGTGGGGAGCCGGGCTCTCTTCCACCAGCTTCTGGTGACGCCGCTGCAGACTGCAGTCACGCTCCCAGAGGTGAACCACATTGCCGTGATTGTCAGCCATAATCTGCACTTCGATGTGCCGGGGATTTTCGATGTATTTTTCGATATAGACGCCAGCATTTTTGAAGGCTGCTTCCGCTTCCGCAGCAGCAGCTTTGAGACCGGCTTTCAGTGAAATATCGTTGCGGGCGACCCGCATCCCTTTACCACCACCACCGGCGGTCGCTTTGATCAGCACGGGGTAACCAATCTCTTTGGCTACCTTGATCGCCTCTGCTTCATTCGTCACCAGACCTTCGGTCCCCGGTGAGACATGCACGTTGGCTGACTTGGCGATTTCACGGGCTGAGACTTTATCGCCGAGCTTTGCCATCGCTTCATGGGGAGGGCCGATGAACTCGATATTGCAGCTGCGGCAGACTTCTGCGAAGTGTGCGTTTTCGGCCAGGAATCCATAACCGGGATGAATGGCCTGCACATTACCGATTTCTGCAGCGCTGATAATCCGATTGATCATCAGATAGCTGTCCGTCGCAGACGGCGGTCCAATACAGATCGCTTCGTCGGCCAGCGAAAGATAATGTGCGCCCCGATCTGCTTCACTGAAAACCGCAACAGTTTCGATTCCCATTTCATGACAGGCACGAATCACCCGCAGTGCGATCTCACCTCGGTTTGCAACCAGTATTCTTTGAAACATGTGTTTTTGACTTGGTAAAAGGACCCTACATCTGAGTTTCTGAACGCAAAGGCATGACCTGCCTCATCGCGAACTTTCTACGATAACAGGCTTCAGCCCTGGGAGATTCGGTACAGAGGCTGGCCGAATTCGACCGCTTCGCCATCTTTCACCAGAATCTCCGTAATCGTGCCATTCATCTCAGCGGGAATCTGATTGAAGACTTTCATCGCTTCGACGATACAGACAATGGTATCAGCCCCCACCTTGGAACCTACGCTGACAAACGGGGGATCGTCAGGGCTGGGAGAAGCATAGAATGTCCCCACGGTCGGACTCTTGATCACGGGACCGGTATCCGCAGCGGGTGCTGCTTCTGCCGGAGGCGCTGGAGCCGCAACGGGAGCTGGAGCTGCCATGGGAGCAGGAGCTGCATGATGCATCGGTGCCGGAACCATCGAAACGGTCTCCTGTGGCCCACGACGCAATTTCCAGGTCTCTTCACCGCGCTTCAGATTGACCTCGGTCAGTCCGTGCTTTTCCATCATTTCAAACAGAGTCTGAAGTTTTTCCAAATCGAAAGGCTCGCCTTTCGGCACCTCGTTTTTTGCCATTGACCTACCTTAATTTCGTATTCTCAAGCTGCACTCGCATTGCCTGCTGTAAACTAAGGACGGATTGACAATAACGTCCCTCAGCAACGCGTTCCAGATTTTCACTCTATTAGCTGACCATATGGGAAAGGGACCAAACGCTTACGACTTGCGCGCACGCTCTACCCCGCCTGACATGTTAAGAATCAGATTCTAAGCCAAATCCCATCAGAAAACCAAGCGAAACAGGCGAGTTTCTCTAATAAATTCAGGCACAACACAACACCGTTCCCTGTCTGAGCCCCTGCAACGTAAGTTCCTGTCCTAATACCTTTAACGATCAGTCAAGGTGACCTCATGATCCAAATTAGAACCGAATTGCAACCAACAAACATCTGAACACTACTTCTTTCCCCACTCAAAGCGAAGCTGATTCATAATCTTTGGGGACACTGGTCATAACCTCATGTCCATTCCGCGTGACCAGCACATCATCCTCAATTCGCACGCCTCCCCAGCCGGGCAGATAAATACCCGGCTCCACTGTCACGATCATGCCCGGCTTGAGCTCAGTCGCTACGTTTCCCCCGAGTCGAGGACCTTCATGGATATCCAGCCCGATCCCATGCCCGAGACTATGCGTGAACTGCTTACCATAACCAGCTTTTTCGATGACGGCGCGCGCCACCCGATCCACATCCTGGCAGAGAACCCCGGGACGTATCGCTTTGATCGCCGCCCGTTGTGCCTTCAGGACGGTCTGATACACTTTTTCCAGCTTGGCAGGCGGACGACCGTGAACAATCATACGGGTGAGATCACTGCGATAACCTTTCTGAGTCATCGCCCCCCAGTCCACCAGCAAAAATGGCGAGTCAGCAAGCAGCTTTTCCGTCGGCATCGCATGCGGTAATGCAGCCCGCTCTCCCACAGCGACAATCGGATCGAAGGCCGCCTGCCGGGCACCAAACCGTCGCATTGCATGTTCCAGTTCGTGGGCTCCCTGCAGCTCTGTCATTTCCGGCGTCAACATCGCCCGAAACACTTCGAAGCCGCGCTGTGCCTGCTGAACGGCTTCGCGGATCTCCTGAATTTCCGACGCATCTTTGATCATCCGCAGTTCTTCCACCATCCCTGAAATTGGAATCCACTGCGCGGCGGGAGAAATGCCACTCATCGCATCCAGCAATTCACAGGTCACAATATGGCTTTCAAACCCCAATTTAGGCAGATGCGACTTCTTGAGCACCTGCTGCACCGCGGTGATCATCGACTCGGTCGCTTTACGAATGTGGACGTCCAGATCCGGACATTCTTCTTCCAACTGGGTCGTGTACCGCCCGTCACTGATCAACACCGTCTGCCCTTTGCCGATCAGCAGGAAACTCGAATCCCCGCTGAATCCGGTCAAATATGTAACGTTGGTTTCACTGGTAATCAGTATTGCCTCGGCGCCCCTGCGTTTCAGCAGTGAAATCAGTTTCTTTCTACGGGCAGCCAGATAATCTTTACTCATGTCGGTCCTTGATTGATGTCGTCGGTCAGTTCATTTTCGAAAACTACTGACAGTCTGATTTTCATTGGTTAGTGGTTTACCGGTTAAAGCGGTCATGGCGAATCTTATCTCTTTTAGCAGAATTTTGCTAAGAAAAAAAACCGAAGTTTCAGTTTCCCGGTTTGAAGTGCTATGATTTCAGCATACAGAAGCTCTGAATTCTCATCTGATACCACACTCTCTTTTCTGAATATCGATTCTGCATGAATGAACCAGCCAACGAACTGATTTTCAAAATTCAGGATATGGATTGTGTCGAAGAAGTGGCCATTCTCAAGCGGGAACTTTCTCCCCTGGTCGGCGGTGAAGAACATCTGTTTTTTGACGTGCTTAACAGAAGAATGACAGTCCGCTCACAGCCGGAAGACGTTTCTGCGGAATCGATCATGCAAACCATCAGCCAGACCGGCATGCGGGCCGAGCTCTGGAATGACGACACGAAACAGGCCGAGAAAGGCACACTCTGGTCTCGTCAGGGGCGAACCATACTGACCACCCTCAGTGGCACATGCATGGGAACCGCGTTTCTGACACACGTTTTTCTGACCGGCAGTTTCGGAGCCGCCCTGGGTGCGGAACAGACGGCGCATGCCGCAATGCCGCTCCCGGTGCGCCTGCAATACCTGGCCGCCATCATTGCCGGCATCTGGTTTGTGTTGCCCAAAGCCTGGTTTTCCCTCAAGCGATTCCGCCCCGATATGAACCTGCTGATGTTTACCGCCGTTGTCGGCGCACTCTGCATAGATGAATGGTTTGAAGCGGCAGCGGTCGCGTTTCTGTTTGCCTTCTCACAACTGCTCGAAGCCTGGAGCGTCGGCCGCGCACGCCGCGCCGTCGCCGCTTTGATGGATCTCTCCACACCCATTGCCCGCGTGCGCGATGCAGACGGTAATGAAATCACCGTCAACGCCGAATCCGTTGAAGTCGGTACCACCTTTATCATTCGCCCCGGAGAAAAAATCCCCTTGGATGGCGAGGTTATCAAAGGAATCAGCGAAGTCAATCAGGCACCCATCACCGGGGAATCGATACCAGTCGGAAAACGGGAGACGGATGAAATTTACGCCGGTACGATTAACGGCGATGGGCTGCTGGAAGCGAAATGTACCAAACTGGCGGAAAATACCGTCCTGGCGCAGATCATCCGCATGGTCGGAGAAGCTCAGTCGAAGCGGGCCCCTTCGGAACTCTGGGTCGAAAAATTTGCCAAAGTCTATACACCGATTGTGATGGCACTCGCGTTGCTCGTCCTGATCACTTTGCCCACGCTGTTTCAGGCCAGCTGGGACAACGCCGTTTATCGCGCACTGGTGCTACTGGTCATCGCCTGCCCGTGTGCACTGGTGATTTCCACGCCCGTCAGCATCGTTGCAGCACTGGCAGCGGCTGCTCGAAATGGCGTACTGATCAAAGGGGGTGTCTTTGTTGAAACACCCGCTCATCTGCAAGCACTGGCGCTGGATAAGACAGGCACACTCACACGGGGCAGACCAGTGGTCACGAAAATTGTCCCCCTGAATGGACACACCGAATCGGAATTACTCGAACGGGCAGCCGCGCTGGAATCGCACAGCAATCACCCCCTGGCAGTCGCCATTCTGGATGCTGCCGCAGAACAACAGGTCTCCTATCAGGCAGCCGAAGATTATCAGATCATTCAAGGCAAAGGCGCGACTGCAACTATTCAAGGCAGAGAATTCTGGCTGGGCTCGCATCGCTACCTGGAAGAACGAAAAGAAGAAACTGCCGAAGTCCATCAGCAGTTGGAAGCTCTTTCAAACGCCGGCCAGACGGTGGTGGTCATTGGTAATGAATCCCATGTCTGTGGATTCATTGCATTGGCCGACCAGGTACGTGAGACGTCAGCGGCTGTGGTCAGAGACCTGCATCAGGCGGGCATTAAACAGCTGGTGATGCTCACCGGCGATAACGCGGGCACGGCGCAGGCAGTCGCGAACGAAGTGGGCATGGATCAGGTGCATTCCGAATTACTGCCGGAAGATAAAGTCGCTGTCATCGAAGCGCTGGTACAAGAATTTGAATACGTGGCGATGGTAGGTGACGGCGTGAATGATGCCCCTGCGATGAGCCGCGCCAGTCTGGGCATCGCCATGGGAGCGGCCGGCAGTGATGTCGCGATTGAATCAGCCGACATCGCTCTGATGACTGATGACCTCACCAGGATCCCCTGGTTGATTAATCACTCACGCCGTACCTTAAAGATCATACGCCAGAACATCATCTTTGCTCTGAGCATTAAAGTCCTGTTCATGCTGCTGATGCTGATGAACCACGCCTCACTCTGGGCAGCAATCGCCGCTGACATGGGAGCCTCACTGCTGGTGATTTTCAACGGTCTGCGTCTACTGCAGTCCCCCGCTGTCAACGTATCCGAAAAAAACTGAGCCGTTAACGCGTGTACTCGCTACGGGTTTCAAACACTTCGTCCGGGATCTCGGCAGCGGTAATCGCCTTGAAAATCTGGCTGAGCTGTCTGCGGTAGACGTCATCCACACATACGATTTCGCAGCCCCTGTTCTCGGCTTCCTTCATCAGTTCGGTTGACTCTGGTAACTGGCTGATATCCATGACCGTCATGCTCTCCCGCAGATACGATGGATTCAGTTGCTCTTTGCTGTGCCCCAGTTTTAATTCAGGGTCGGTCTGCACAACCACATCGGCCAGCGTGTCATACAGATTCGCGAAGGGCACATAACGCACATCGAAGGTACGGGCAATGCCCTGGGCGGCTTTATCATTCTGGGAAGTCACACTCACGACGGCACCCTGCTGAGTCAGACTGTGCACCACCGCTTTCGTCAATCCACTTTGCCCCAGCACCAAAATGTTTTTGCGCTGAAATGCCGAATTGGACCCCGGTGATTTCTTTTCGAGTGTCGCTTCCAGACTCTTGATCGCACTTCGTCTGACGGTATCATACGCGTGCCAGCCATCGGGTTGATTTAGTTGCAGATCGCCGTAGCCGGTCTTTTCAGAAGACTCTTCCAGATGCTCCGCCAGAGGCAGGATGAACTCGCCCATCCGCGGGCTCACCACCAGCGAACGGATCTTAAGAATCCCCAGCATCTTGTGGACCTGTTTGAAATCATTGATCACCAGAGGCAGGCAGACGTAATCCAGACCCAGTTGTTCCGAAGCTTTATTGAAGACTTCAATCGTCCGTCGCTCTGCGACTCCCAGCCCCGCAACGCCGATGAACCGGGTTTTCGCCGAAATTTTCGGATAGTGAAAGACCTCGTTCAGTTCCGCCACCGTAGGCTGTCCTTCAAAGGCTTCCATGCCTTTCTCCAGCGCCGCATAAATCCACGGACTGCCATACTTCACCCCCAGCAGGGAAAAGGTAATGCCAGCCGCACCCAGCCCCAGACCGACCACCGGGATGTCCCGCTTCTGACTGATCGTCGCCAGCAGAGGCCACGCGGTCTGCAACGTCGGTGTCGGCCAGGTGAATTTAATCACGTCGGCTCTGGCTTCCGTCATTTCGTCAAAAATATCATCGACCTGCGACAGTGGTTTTTTCAGGCTGGTATAACTGATGACCCGTTTGGTCTTTCCGAAGCGGGGAATCTGCGTTGCGGTTTCCAGATCCAGTTCAATGTAAGCCGGCTCCGCAATAATCGCCTGCTTCAGCAGTTGAATCCGTTCCGCTTCCGTCCCTTTGAACTGTCCCCCGTCTTCCGGGCGTCGGCAGGACACTAATATCGGTGTATCAAAGCCGGAAATCAGGTCACCAATATCGGGAGTTTTAATCAGGCGATCCAGACAGAGTTCCACCAGATCAGACTGGGCAGCGGCATTCAGAATATCCACCTTGGCAAAACTACGGGATTCCGGAGTCACAGAAATACAAATCATGATGTCACACAATCAAAGAGAACTTAGTTGAGCGATTACGGTCCGAAAGGAGTAACCAGATCCAAGTGTCGTGATACAGAATCCACTAATTATGCCAGATCGTGTCTGCATTGAAAGCGTGAAATGTTTCGCCAGGCTTGATTCTTTAACTTCTGGTGCCCTCAGGCAGTGAATCAATGCCCCTGATCACTGAGGCAGTCTTAAACCATCCTCAACAGGTTCCGATGGATCAAAGACAGGCCAGCCTAATGCCCACTGCAGTCGAAACTGCGCCTGATTGTACTGGACAACGGAAGTCAGATAAGCATGACGTGCAGCATCCAGCGCTCTTACCGACTGTAAAACCTCTATCGGCAGTCCCTGCCCCTCACGAATTCGACTCAGATTTCTCTGGTAGGACTCTTCGGCAGCTTTGATTCCTTCTCGAGTAATCTTAATGCTTTCAGCCCGGTGCTTCACTTGAGTCTGGGCTTCTGAAATTTCGCGTGCAACCTGATCGAGCATTTTTATCTGCTGGAACTTTGCCTGTTCAATTTGTGCCTGAGTTTCTCTGCGGGCGGCCCCTTCCCCAAAGCCCAGGTTCCGAATTTCCCAGGTCACCAGCGCATCAAAATCGTAACGGCCTCCCACATCATTCAAGCTGTCACTCAGCCCCCCGCCAAAACCACCACTACTGAAACCCAGCAGAACACTGGGAATGAACGGAGCATATCGCTGTCGCTTATATTGTTCACAGGCAACGGCAACCAGCGCCTGTGCTTCCTTCAGTTCGGGACGATTTGCAAGACCCGTGCTGATGAGAGTTCCTTTATCTAAATCGGGATCCACCAGTTCAAGTGGAACAACGGTGAAATCAAGAGGCACAATGGCCTGGCCTGAATCAATACTGAGTGTTTCTGAAAGCCGCGCCGAGGCAAGCGAGATCTTTTCACGCCCCGTCACCACGCGATTCTGATCCAGGGTCAATTCTGTTTTCATTCGATCGGCATCAGCCTGCAGCCCCTGACCGGTCACCGCATAGTCCTGCGTCAGTTTGGCCAAGCCGGCTGTGTGATTTCTTGTTTCTTCCAGGATCCGCAAGTTCTGTTCAGATTCGAGCAATTCCAGATAAGCTGACGCGACTTTATACAGCTGCTCGTTCAACGCACCGTCAACAGCATGCCCTCTCGCCCAGGCAGTCTTCTCAGCAATCTCAGGCTGAAAGATCGCATCGGCCAGATGAAATCGAGCCACTAAACCAGGGACCGGAGTTGTTCCCGCCCCTGTTGCTCCTGCACCAAGACCGTACTGAAACGAATTGCGATTGACATCCACAATCGAGCCGTCACTGGGCTGCAGATTTCCATCGTGCCGATCAAAACTGAAACCGGGCTGGATTGAAGGCAGCCAGAGCACATTGGCCTGATCCAGCCTTGCGTATGCTTCCTGGACCCGCCATTGGGCAAAACCTACAACAGGATGTTCTCCCCCGATCATCGACAAGGCCGTGGGTAAATTGAGACGCAGCGCATCCTCGGCAGCAGGCGTGAACTCTGACTGATCAAAGTCCGCAATCGGCAGAGTCCCCGGGGCGGGTGGCGGTACATTTACTGAAGCGGTGTTAATGATTTCAGGAACAGTCGCTGGTTCCACGATCTCCTCCTGTAACTGCACTCGATACGTTTTACCGTTGACGGTCAAAGTCCCGATGGCAGGCTCTGGCTTTGAAGTCCGGGCATTAATCTCATGCTCGACCCTCTCAATTTGATTTACAGACAAGGCAGGTATGTCGTTCTTTTGAGCAGCAACACCAGCAGAGGCTGGAATCCGCGGCTTTAAACTGACCAGGCTGGCTTTTTTCTTAGACAGATAACGTGTATTGCGGGAGGGGCGGGCCAGGAGAACTTCATCCAGTTCATTATCGGCCAGAATCGATGCACGATTGGGAACATCAGGTCTGTCATCTGCAGAGCCGGTGAAAGCGGTTTGAACTGTCGAACAACCAGTCAGACAGGCAAGCCCGAATCCAATCCATAGCCTGCTCCTGCGTAGCCCCATTGTAAAACCTTCCGTGTTTTGGCGATTTAGCTATTTGCACTCCCTGTCTGGATTATATCGGCAAAAACACCCGGGCATTTACGAAAAGGCCGTTCAATTGGCTTACGATTTACAAGACCTGAAACAGTTGCTCTGCTTGCGTTGACTTTGCGGCCTGGTAAAGGCTTTCCAATTAAATGCTCCAGAAACTGTACTAATTACTTTGTGTCCAGCTACAATCTGCCTGTTTTCAATGGTAGATTTATGTTTTTCTCACACATTTCCTGAACCAAGGGCTGAATGTACATGAAGTCATACCATAACCTGATTAAGGGTCTCAGCATCAGCGCGTTTTCGATGACTGCTGCTTTGATGGGTTGCTCTGTTGAAACTGATGTCACGCGCCTGAAAAAGCCATCCCAGCCCGTTCCCGTTGAGATGGTTTCCCTGACTCAGGAACAGATCACCAGAACCACAACACAACCTGCCACCGTCCTGCCTTACTATCAGACAGAGATTCGAGCTAAGGTCAGCGGCTATGTGAAAGAGGTCAAAGCTGATATCGGCGATTACGTCAAACAGGGAACAATTCTGGCTGTCATCGATGTCCCCGAACTGCAGAAACAGCGTCAGATCATAGAAGCACGAATCACTCAGTCTGAATCTGAGGAAAAACGGGCCGAGGCCGGAATTCAATTGAGCCATGCCAACGTACAGTCTGCAGAAGCAAGATTGCTGCAGGCGAAATCGGAACTGAACCGTACGAAGGCTCTGGTAGCAGCAGCAGAAGCAGAGTTTGCCAGAACCAGTGATCTGGTACAACGGAGATCGCTGGAAAGCCGTGTGCTTGATGAGGTTCGTAAAAAACGCGATTCCGAACTGGCCAACCAGCAAACCATGAGTTCTGCCATTAACTCCGCCAGCGCCGATGTGGTAGTTGCCAGGGCAAAACAGAAATCTGCCGAAGCTGACCTGCAGGTCGCAAAATCACGAACATCAATCGCCCGGCACCAGTTGGAAGAACTGGATGTACTGTTAAATTATGCCAGTATCAAAGCACCTTTCTCAGGGATGATCACGGGACGCACCGTCAATCCAGGAGACTTGGTGCGCGAAGGAAATGAAGTTGGTAAAGGTGAACCACTGTTTGAGATTGACCAGATTGAGAAAGTGCGCGTTGAGATACCTGTTCCCGAAGTTGATGCCGCCTTCATCAGTCGAGGGGATGTGGTAAAATTGAGCTTCCCTT
Organism: Gimesia algae; assembly: GCF_007746795.1. Taxonomy (NCBI): domain Bacteria; kingdom Pseudomonadati; phylum Planctomycetota; class Planctomycetia; order Planctomycetales; family Planctomycetaceae; genus Gimesia; species Gimesia algae. The sequence continues at coordinate 439,371 of NZ_CP036343.1, read as the reverse complement.
CTTTCCCGGCAGAGGAAGAACTCAAAGTCGCAGTGACTCGATTCACGGGAAAACTCGACCCCCACACACGCACGATGCTTGTCGAGGCGGAAGTCCAGAACCCGTCCCGAAAACTCATCCCCGGGATGTTCGGCCAGGCAACCATCTCGCTGGGTTCGCCTGCTGCTGCAAACATGCTGCCTGCAAGAGCAATTCGTTTTGAATCGGGGAAAGCCTTTGTCTATGCGGTGACTGATGACATCGTTTCCATCGTTCCTGTGACCACAGGCATGGACAACGGCAATTCGATCGAGATTCTGTCCGGACTCCAACCGGGGCAGAAAGTCGTGGATGCCCATTTGAAGCGCTTTAAGACCGGCGAGAAAGTTGCACCCATCCACTAAAGACCACCTCTATTTGTTGAGTCAGTGGCGGTGACGATTCTGAAACAGTGACAGACATGAAAGCGCGGACGTAATGGGACTTATCAATTTTTCACTCAAAAACCGATATGCAGTACTGGCAGGAGCGGTCGCATTATGTTTGCTCGGCGCCGCAGTCATTCCGGGAATTACCATCGATATTTTACCGGACTTCAAGAAGCCGGTGGTTGTCAGTTTTTTCTCCTACCCGGGCTTACCCACTCTGGATATGGAAAAATCTGTCACCTCGCGAGTCGAACGCGCTTTGACTCTAGCCGGGAAAATTGAACATCAGGAATCACGCACGGTTCCCGGCGCTGCCGTAATCAAAATTTTCTTTCAGGCGGGCGCAGATCCGAGTTCAGCAATGAACGATATCGTCAACCTGGAAGCCAGTGACATGTTCCACTTGCCTCCCGGCATCGAATGGCCATTCACACTCCGCAGCGAACCCTCGAACCTGCCGGTCGTTCTGGCAGCGATTTCGGGGGAAGGCTTGAGTGAATCTGAGCTTTACAGCATCGGCTATTACGCCGTCCGTAACAAAATGGGAGGGTTAAAAGGAGTCCAGATCCCCCACCCGTTTGGTGGAAAATTTCGCCAGATGATGGTGTATGTCGATCCGGTGAAACTTCAGGCATATCATGTCAGCACAACAGATGTTGTGGAAGCCCTGAAAAAATCGAACCTGGTGCTGGCTGCAGGAACGGCACGCATGGGAGGCATGGACTATCAGATTCACCCCAAAAACACCTTGCCCACCACAGACGAAATTGAGGCGATTCCCGTCGCAGTGCGAGAGGGGCGTCCGATTTTTATTCGCGATCTGGGCGAAGTGAAAGACGATGCGGCCCTGCAATATAATATTGTCAGAGTGAACGGAAAACGCAGTGTCTACTGCCCGCTGTTGAGGGAACCCGGAGAAAACACAATCGCGGTCGTCGACCGCATTTATGAAGGAATCGCGACAGAAATCCCCAAGATGAAAGAGCGGGGTGATATCCCGGAAGCCACGGAAGTGACCCTGGTCTCAGATCAGTCACATTACATCAGGCAAGCCATGTCCAACCTCTACAGCCAGGTAGGCCTGGGTGCCCTGCTCGTGACGGTGGTCGTTTTCATTTTCCTGCGTCGACTGTTACCAACACTCATCATTGTTTCCATGATCGTGTTATCCATTCTGATTGGCGGCCTGGGATTTGCTTTTACCGGACAGACGATCAATGTCATGACGCTGGGAGGAATCGCATTAGCCATCGGTACGGTTGTGGACGCCGGGATTGTTGTCGTGGAAAATATCATTCGACATCAACGCATGGGGAAAACAGCACTCGACGCCGCCCGAGAAGGAACAATCGAAGTTTCCGGAGCGATTCTGGCTGGGACAATCACCACGCTGGCTGTATTCCTACCTGCCGTCTTTCTGACAGGCATGATTAAATATCTGTTTGCACCACTGTCACTGGCGGCAACCTTTACCATTGGCGCCTCTTATGTTCTGGCCTTAACTGTCGTCCCAGCCTTTTGTGCGACATTTGTCCGTGAACGCATACGTGACCGGAAAACCGAAACCGAGACGGAAGCAGCAGACAATTCCCCGGACTCAAAACCACACGGTCTGTACGGAAATTTCCTGAATACGGTCCTGAAAGCACCTGCCCTCAGCGGACTGATTATCGTCGCCGGCATTGGCACTACGTTCCTCCTTTGGCCTTTGATTGGTACAGAGCTCTTCCCTGATGTCGACGCGGGAACATTTGAAATCAGAATCAAAACTCTACCCGGCACAGAATTAATCGAAACTGAGAAGCTGGTCGCCAGCATCGAAGAGACCGTAAAGGAAGTCATACCACCCGAAGAAATTGAAACACTGATCGCGAACATCGGGCTGCCCGTCGGAAAAGGGGCCGGATTCTCCACAGTGCTCAGTTCAAACTCGGGACCCGACACTGCATACCTGATCGTCAATCTGAACCAGGAAAAACGTTCCACGAGTACTCGCGATTACATTCAGGAACTACGTGGAAAACTGGCGAAAAAATATCCCATGGAAGAGTTCCTGTTCGTCTCCGGAGGGATCATTAATCTGGCTTTGAACGAAGGCGTTCCCACCCCGATCAATGTCCAGGTCGCAGCAGGAACTCTGGATCAGTGTCGAAATGCCGCTGAAAAAATTGTAGATGTGGTTCAGCAGATTCCGGGCACACAGGACGTTCAGATCGCACAGTCGCTGGACTACCCTCAATTTGATATTCAGGTAGACCGCACCCGCGCCAAGTATCTGGGTGTTGATCAGGAAGAAGTCGCCCAGACGGTATTAACGGCTCTCGGATCCAGCGTCGGCTACTCCCCCACAATCTGGATCGATCCTAAATCGGGTGTCGACTTTTTTATGGGAGTGCAATACAAATCAAATGAGTTCCAGACGCTCGATGAAATCCGAAACATTCCACTCTCACTCAGTACCCCCAACGGACCGGTGACCATCCCCCTGTCCAATATAGCCACCATAGAGCGCGTCACCATTCCAGGAGAAATCGCGCACTACAACATTTCGCGGGTCAATGATGTCTATGTCAATGTTGTGGGGAGAGATATCGGTTCTGTCGCTCAAGACATCAGAAACGCCCTGGACAAGCTGAAATTCGAAAATGGCGTTTCGACATCACTACGCGGGCCTGTTGAAACCATGCAGACAGGTATGAGCCTGCTGGGGATGGGACTGCTGGTCGCCGGGGTACTGGTCTACCTGGTTTTGATGGCTCAGTTCCGCTCATTTATTGACCCGCTGATCATCATGCTCGCAGTTCCCCTGGGACTGGGTGGCGTACTGCTGATCCTGTTTCTGACTGATACCTACATCAATATCCAGTCATTGATGGGAACCCTGATGATGATAGGCGTCGTCGTGAACAACTCCATTTTACTGGTCGAATTTGCAAATCGGCGTCGAGAACAGGGGCTTTCTCCCCGTGAAGCCGCGCTGTCAGCTGCGCAAGTACGATTACGTCCTATCTTAATGACGTCCCTCACACTGGTTGCCTCGATGATCCCACTGTCATTCCAGTTTGCACCAGGCAATGAAGCGATGATACCCCTGGCACGCGCGCTACTTGGCGGGATGGTCGTCTCCACCGTACTGACACTGATTCTGGTACCCTGTATCTATTCTCTGGTACATCGCCAGAAAGTCAGGCCGTCCACATAACGACTTATGAATATCAAATTCAGCAGGGACCGGAAGCAGGCCCCCGCTGAAGCTTCAAATCAGTCTACCGTTTTCTGACAGAAGTCGCCGGCGCCAATGGTGGCTGAGCTGCCGCTTTGACTGCCGGGGGAAGTACTGTTTCACAGTTCCCTGTCGAGCAGGCACCGCACATATTTTCGACGTCCCACTTGTATCCACACTTTTCGCACGTGTATTCGTGCTTCTTCAATACGCGTACGGTTTTTACTTTCCCACATTTGAGTTCGCAGCATTTCTGCCAGGGAAAGCGGACCGGCGGAATACAGATGTCTTTGCACTCGATGCGAAAGCAATGCTTTTTCACTTTTAATGTCTCTACATACAGACGACAGGTTTTGCATCCGTGTGAGCAACAGTTGTTGTGACAGGTTCCATTCGCCTGATCGCTGCAGGAGGCCCCTGGCTTTAACTCAGCCGAGCTTTGAGCCCCTCCCGAAAGACTGACCGTGACAGCCAGCATAACTATTCCAATATATTTCATAAGTCTCACTTCCTGAGAGTCAAAACGTTAAATAATGTCCGTCGCTGAAACTGCTTTGAGTTTAGAAGTCAACACTGAATCGAGCACCAAAGATATCTGATCGACCGCCGGTGTAACCATCAATGGGCCCTCTGTCATCAATCTGGGCATGAACGTAGTTAAACTGCATGCGGGCATGCGAATTCCACCACCAGACCAGACCAGCGGTGAAGTTTCTTTCATCACCACCCGTAACATTTCCATCTGACAGATCCAGATAGGAATAACGGGCAATCACCTGCCAGGCTCCCCAGCCACCGCCGGTCTCACCGTCACAGGTATTGACCCAGAAGAAGTTTTCCAGCGGTTTGATCCGTTCAATTGTTCCTGTCCTGCGGTTGATAGGCTGATATTCGCCTGTCAGGAAGTAACCAGCTTCCACATAACCACCTTCGAAGGTTAAGTCTGGTCCCGTAGCACCACGCCCGACGGAGGTAACCTGGTACTCACTGACGACGGAGAATGACCCGAGTGTCAGCATCGCTTCCAGCCCCAGTGTGTTGAACCAGGTAGCTCCGGCAATCGCACCTGTGTCCAGCCAGCGAACGCTGCCTGTCCGCGCTTCGGGTCGGGTACGGAAACGGGCTTCATTGTTATTAGAGGCGGACGCGCTCGGATCTCCGTCCGGCTTCGCCCACATGTCGGCAATACCCAAATGCAGATAACCACGCCCCCCCGAAGTTTCATCGTACCAGGGAGTCCCCGCCAGACGTCCGTTGATGCTGTACTGACCCGCATCGCCGGTATACCCTGAGTCATTGGCTATATTTTCCAGTTCATAAATACCATAGCGCCAGTTCCAGGTCTCTTCTTCTGAAACACCGTAGGCGGCAATCCCCAGGCGTCGGGCATCCTGGTTAAAGGCTTCAATTACCAGAGGGCGTTCGAGGAACCAGTTAAAACGACTACTGTTGAGGTGGTCCATACCCAGCGGACGCTTCTGATTACCAATCAACAGAGTCTGAAAGACCGGCAGATCGTTCCAGCCAATATAGGCATCCTTGATAGTCGGGTCGTTCGCATCATCAAAATCAAACTCCAGCTTGTAGAGCATGTTGTCTTTGATGTCGCCCGCAAATCCCAGTCGCAACCGACGAAACTCAAAGTTATTTTCAGGATCCATGGGATCAGCAGGATTATTGAACGCAGCAATTCCGGGAGTATTATTTGTGAAATTCCATCCATCCAGATGAACTCGCCCCGTGATTTTCATCGTCGTCGCTTTGGAAGCATCCTTTGCCTTTTTCTCTTTTTCCGACTCGGAGAATTTTTTCCAGTCTTCTTCCAGAGTCGAAAGCCGCGTTTCAAAGGCAGGTGAGCCTGAGTCGTCTGTGTAGTTATTGATCAGAATCTCGTCGGAATCATCCAGCCCACCCGCTGCACGCTCCAGTTTGGGGGGTAGTGACGGAACTGGCTGAGGAGTGGGAGGTGGCGTGACTGGCTTTGTTTCTTCCAGTTCCTGGATCCGCTGTTCTGCCTGTTCCAGTCGGTTTAGAAGTCGCTCGAGTTGCTCGGAACTGATTTTCGTATCTTCCGCCGAAACACTCGATGGACGGAACATAACTCCCAGCAGCAGGAGAATTCCTGCCGTTTTAATAAATGTGCGCATCTTCATCCCTGATGACTATCGCCCGCAATCCGTTTCAGGCGGTTTTGAGGTGTTATTTGTATCTCTGCAACCCTGCAGAAATACCCTGATCCTTAGAATGCTTATCGGCGGTTCAAATTTAAAGAAAAGATTAAGAAACGATGAAGGACCTTTACATTCAAACTCACAACACACACACCCGTAACAAAACACCTAACCGGAACAGCTTAACGCAATAAACCAAGAGGAAAGCTATACTTATTTGAATCTATCTGGATCAGATGAAAGAAACCCTCTGCTTGAGCCTGAAAAACTCGACTCTTCACTGGAATCGCCAGTCAATACATCACGAAATCCTTCCCTCCCCTGTGCGGTAGCGACTTCCACCAGTAACATTGGAGTCTAAGTATCTATTTTGTTTGTATTTACTACTTTAAATCACAACCAGAGTTCAAAAGTTCAGAATCTTCCTGCATAAGAATTCCGGGGAGTCTTGTACTGATCCGAAATAAAAGCTAAATTCAATCGCAATTAGTTTGCTATTACAATCGGAGAGTGCCGATGTAGTGAGCATCCCGGTACCCTCTTCTGCTTACAGTGACAATCACAGGTGGCTTTTTAACTCGATGAAACCGCTTTCTCCTTTTAAAAACGACGTGAGAATCACGCTCCTGTTATTAACGATTCCGCTGCTCGTCTTTCTGGTCGCCCCCGGCTTCTTTCTCACGCGCCCCACCATGGCGGCGGAACATGAGCATGTCCACACGGCTAATGAAAATCAGAAATCCGCTGTCGCAGAAACAGAAACAGAAGCAGAAACAACCACGCCCGCTGACAACTCCTGGTCCTATACCCTGCTGGGGATTTACTGTGTCGTCATCGTTGGTTCTTCATTACTCGGGGGCTGGTTGCCTTCCCTGGTCCGTTTAACACACACCCGCATGGAAACACTGATCAGCTTTGTCGGCGGACTCATGCTGGGTATCGGTGTCTTTCATCTGCTGCCGCACGCCGTGGCCGAAATGGGATCAATCGACCGGGCCGTCTGGTGGATGATGGCAGGAGTGATTACCCTGTTCTTCTTGCTGCGTACCTTTCATTTTCATCAGCATGGAACTGTGGAACTGGAAGAGGAAGGGCACACACACGACCACGATCATGATCATGACTGCGACCATCATCACGCGCATGCTCCCGTGCATTCTCATACGCACGCGCACTCGCATCATCTGAGCTGGGTCGGCATTGCCTTCGGCCTGGCATTGCATACCCTGATTGACGGACTCGCACTCGGTGCCAGCATCGTTGCTGAGCAGCATCACGAAGTCTTCCTCTCACTGTTCGGGCTGGGAACCTTTCTGGCAATTGCCTTACACAAACCATTAGACGCCGTTTCCATTACCTCACTGATGGCAGCCAGCGGCTGGTCTGCAGGCTGGCGGAACGCGGTGAATATCGGCTTCTCGCTGATGTGCCCCCTGGGAGCCCTCCTGTTTTTTCTGGGAGTCCAACAGTTTTCAGAAAACCAGCACATCATTATCGGTTGTGCCCTCGCTTTTTCCGCAGGCGTCTTCCTCTGTATTTCGCTGGGAGACTTGCTGCCCGAAATGGAGTTCCATTCGCATAACCGCTTCCGGCTCTCTTTCGTGCTGCTGCTGGGTATCGCCCTCGCGTATGGCATCGGCTTCCTGGAACCCGAACACGCACACCAGCATGGCGGCCATTCACACGGACCGGAAGCGACCGAAACGGAACACGGTCATTCGCATTCTCACTGAGTGAAGCGACAACCCAAGCGACTTATTCTTCGTCGCATTCGCTGCAGATCCCTTTGAGTAGAATTTCGGTCACTTTGCCTACTGCTGCCCACTGCTTGTTTTTCGGTGTCTTGAATTCGACATCATGCAGGCAGGAAACACTGCCACATTCGGTACAGACAAAATGCGGATGCTCGGCGTCTTCCGGTTCATCAGGATTCCGCAGTTCAAACCGCCAGGCGTGATCCCCCAGTTCGGTTCGCTTGACCAGTCCCGCTTCCGCCAGATCGATCAGATTGCGGTACACAGTGGCTTTATCGAAGCCCATCGGGGTCAGTTCTTCGGCAATCTCAGCATGGGTCAGAGGTGACGTTGCCTGCCGCAAAAACTGGATCACCGTAATCCGGGCAGCCGTACTCCGTAAGCCGCTCTTGCGAACCAGAGTACGGATTTCATCAATCTCTTCTGCTTGGGACAGATTCTTCATGTCGTTATATCCAAGGCACCCCACAGCGCCGGTGAGTTATTATTCAGTGACGAAAGCTCATATTAACGATTATATACCAGAATTACGAGATACCGGTGATTAATTGTGAATTGCCGCCCGTTTCCCTCGCCACTCGGACAAAGCGACACAGTCCCGATATGGTGCATACCGGACAGAGACTTCAGTACGACTCTAATGAACAGCTTCCCTTGTCAGGAGGTGCCGACTGCGGATGATAGCGAATCGAGTCCGACGTATGAATTCTGACACACGTAATCAGACCGTCTACTGCCTTGATTCTCAAGATCCATTCTGAAGCGCCAAATTGCAATGGGGCCGAAAAGATTCTTGAATCCTGAGAAGGAGAAGCCGTAATCCACGATTGAGGCAACGTCGCCACTTTCTCATCCAGCTCACTCAAAGAGCCGCCCACTTCAGCGACTTCATAGATCGCCAGCAACTCCGTATTGGCCGCATTCGCAAACAGGAAACCATGGATACAGAGGAAATAGAAGATTCCCAAAATCAACAGAATCGCGATCGTATTCCCGAGAATGAGTATCTTTTCCCTGAACCTTGATCTTTTGTCTGATGAGATCATTTCAGCTACCGGTGCTTCACGCAGGATCAATACTTAAAAACAGAGAATACCAACTCCCTCCATCTTATTCCCTGACATCAACTGCGTACACAAAACTTTCGTGTTTTTTGTGTTTTGTGTGGTTCATAAAAATCCCAGATCAGCCCCGCTCACATTCTCCCCCTTGATCTTCCTTCGAGTTTCCCCTGTAATAGAATAACACAATCCATCACCCTCATCCTGTTCTTGAACGACGGCCAATCCTCATGCACAATTTTACTGCTCTCACCCGCAGCCTGCTCACCGCCCTGCTCTCCTGCCTCTTCCTCACCCCGACAAACGCAGCAGATCGCGATCCCGCCGAGAAACCATTTACCGTCACCGAAAGCTATCAGCAACTTGCTGACGCGATGGAACCGCTGCAGGCCTGGCAGGCCACGAACAAAGCCGAACACCAGGCCTGGCGAAAACAGTTTCATCCGACCGTCACCCGCATTCTGGGTCAAATGCCCGAGCGAGTTCCGCTGGAAGTCAAGTGGGCGGAAAAGAAAGAGTTCGACACCTTCACCCGCCACAAAGTCTTTATCCGCACCGAAGCCTCCTATTGGGCCCCCGTCTATTACTTCGTCCCCCACAAGTTAAAGAAAAAAGTCCCCGCGATTGTCTGCATGCACGGACACAGCGGCATCGTTCCCTATATCGATGAAGGCAAAACCAAGGCCGACAAAGAGAAGACCCGCCAGAGCGAACTCGACTACGCCGTCTACTTCGCGAAGCACGGTTACATCACCGCCGCCATCGTCATGCGGGGCTGGAACGAAACCGCCGGCGACCAGGATCGTGGCGTCTCGCACACCAAACGCAGTTGTCTGCAGATGACCATGAACGCACTCCTCATCGGCAGCACCCCGCAAGGCCAGCGCAGCTGGGACGCCATGCGCGTCATTGACTTCCTGCAGACCCAGGACCAGGTCGATCCGGACTGCATTGCAGCCGCTGGCTTGTCAGGTGGCGGCGCAACCGCCATGTACCTCCCCGTCCTCGATGACCGCGTCAAACTCACCATGATCGCCGGTGCCTTCTCAACCTACCGTGCCTCCTATTATGCGATGCCACACTGCCTCTGTCAGTGCATGCCCGAGATGATGCGTTTCGGCGAAATGTCCGACGTTGTCGCTTTGCACGCCCCGCGTCCGGTCCTGCTCATCAACGGCATCGAAGACAAAATCTTCCCCATCGAAGCCGCCCGCGAGGGATATAAAAAACTGCAGCAGGTTTACCAGGTTCTGGACGCAGAAGAAAACATCGACGCCGACTTCTTTCAGGGCGGCCACCGTTGGTCCAACAACAAAAGTCTCGACTTCCTCAAACAACACTTCGGCGAGTGATCCACCGACTTTTCCATCCTTAACTCCGAAAGCGAGGGTGACCCCGAATGCAATTCGGGGCGAGCACAGCGAGCAGGAGGTCTCAGCGAAATCGGTCAGTTTAGAACAAAGTCACCAACCTCTTCCATTTCAGGAAGTGAGGTTCGCGCAACCACAACAGAACGCGTGCTCAACAACCTCCTGTTGTCTCACGACAACCTCGGGTTACATCCGAGCTCATCCGATAACAGAATGAACCGCAGCAAATTCTCTCAGAAAATTAGCCGCAGGGTCTTAGCCCCGGTTGAAATGACTTTGGCATGGACCGTTCGGGAAGTTAAAAAGGTGTCAGGAACCTTAATTTTAAGGTTCCTGACACGAATGGCACTGCCGCTGTTTTTTTGATTTGTGTTTGCGCAACGATGCCTGCGTGACGCTGTCACGTTTTTAATTTTCTGATTTTTTGCCAGTTCGCTGGAAATTGTGTTTGGCAAAACGTCTCCTGGCATTATGCTGCGTTCTGGCAGGGCCTTTCTTGGATGGTGTGTGAAGACATTTGACCAAGGAAGGTCCTATGCCATTTATATCATCTTCCCGCGTGAATGCAGCATCGTTTTCTCTTTTTAAACGATCAATGCTGCAAGATGCTTCGCTCCCGCTGTCTGATGTCATCAACGATCAGCGCTGGCAGCAGGTGTTTAACAAACACGACATCGACTTTGGCAGTGATCCCGATGTCATTTACACACCGGCAATCACTCTCTGGGCGTTAATCTCTCAGGTGTTCTTTTCCGGCGAGCAACGCAGCTGTAAGGCAGCCGTCATCCGTGTTGCCAGCTTATGGGCGGCACTGGGGCGACGGGTCTGCAGTACGAATACCGGTGCTTACTGTCGCGCGCGACTCAAACTATCCTTTACCGTCATCCGCGATCTCGTCCAGCAACTTGCCGCGGATGCCGAAGCGGCCTGTGACCAGAACTGTGTCCAGTCCCGAGAGCAGTCAGCGGCGCGTCTCAGTCCTTCCAGCGTCGCCGATGTGAAATCACGGAGTACCGGCGGTCGCATTCTGCTCGTTGACGGCTTCACCATCACGGCCGCCGATACCCCTGAGAATCAGCGGGCCTATCCGCAGAACCCGGCTCAGAAACCGGGGCTCGGGTTCCCCGTTCTCCGCTGCGTTTCTCTGATCTCGATGACCACCGGACTGCTGGTCGATCTGGTGAGCGGGCCTTACAGCGGTAAAGGGAGTGGCGAAACGGCCCTGCTTTGGCAAATGCTCGATGCACTCCGGCCGGGTGATATTCTGGTGGCTGACTCGTATTACTGCACGTACTGGCTGGTGAGTGCGTGCCATGCCCGGGGCGTTCAGATCCTGATGAAGAACCATCACCTGCGTGACAATCATCCACAAACCGCACGTCGACTGAGCAAACAGGAGCGACTCGTAACGTGGTCACGTCCCTCTGTCTGTCCTGCCTGGATGACCCGTCAGGAATTCTGGCGACAACCGCTGACACTCACTCTGCGGCTGGTCGATGTGCAGATCAGTCAGCCGGGGTATCGCGCCAAAACATTTACGATTGCCACCACCATCACAGATCAGAAAGCATGCCCGGCGCGCTGGATCGCCGCCTTGTATCAGAGCCGCTGGCTGGTCGAACTGGATATTCGCAGCATCAAGTGTTCTCTGGGCATGGATATTCTGCGTGCGAAGTCTCCGGGGATGGTGCTCACGGAACTCTGGTCATGCCTGCTGGCGTACAATCTGATTCGGTTGAAGATGCTGCAGAGCGGCATGGCAACAGGTCGTGATCCCCGTTCACTCTCGTTTACCACCACGCAACAGATGCTGGCTGCGAATTGGTTGCTGGGCGCGGTTACAAAGACGACTGAGGAATTAGCCACACTCGGACAGCAGATCCCCAGCAGCGAACGTGTGGGACATCGTACCGGCAGAACAGAACCCAGAGCCAATAAACGGCGAACCAAAGCGCTGGCTTTGCTGAAGCAACCGAGATACCATTACCATCAACAACGAAGGGCCATCATATGAACGCAAACTCTTTCACCACAACAGGCAGTGCCATTCGTTCCTGACACCTTTTTAACACTTGCCACGTATCAAGCCCCTCAACATGCGAAGCCAGATACCCTGTTGCGGCATAAGCACTCGGATTGATCCCCATCAGTTTCCAATACTGGTTCTGGGTAATGCGATGGATTCCGACATACATGGGCTTCGTCAAAATACAATCAAAACTCGGCTCATCGATTTTTGAAAACCCCTGACGTTCTAATTCCTGGTTAACCTCATTAGTTGCACCACATCGAAATTCGCCCGGCGGAACTAAAATAGATTCCACACCCAGAGAATCTGTCATGCGCAGTGGAACGCGACATCGCCGTGCCCATGCTTCCTGAGCTGAAACAGCCGTCTCTAGATCAAAGGGAAGCTTCAGCAGTAACTGTTCTCGTTTTTCTGCATTCATCCTGTTCTCCCCCAAGAACTGCTGACCACTTTCAATGCATACCGCGGTCGATCTTACCCTCTCACATAAACCGAGAACAGAATTTTTCGTGCTTTTCGTGTCTTTCGTGGTTCATAATATTTTGTATCTTTCATCATCCAACCCCGGTTTCATGTTGCCAATCGTGGCGGAAACGGCCACGATTGAGATTAGTAGTCTCAGAATTCGAATATCAATCCCACCAGAATATAAAGGTCTGCCTCGCCATGAAACGTCTGCTGTTCCTGCTCAGCCTTTCGCTGCTGCTGACATCCGCCGCACACGCACAACGTCCCAAACCCAATTACGATGAAAGCCAGGTCCCGGAATTCAAACTCCCTGACCCGCTCGTCACACAAGCTGGCAAAAAAGTGGATTCCGCCGAGGAATGGAACAAAGTCCGCCGCCCGGAAATCCTGGAACTGTTCGAAACGGAAGTCTACGGCAAAAGTCCTGCACGCCCCGAGAACATGCTGTTCGAAGTCACGTCTGTGAAAAACGATGCACTCGGCGGCAAAGCGATTCGCAAGGAAGTCTCGGTCTACTTCTCCGGCAAAAAAGCAGGGCCGCGGATGGACCTCTTGATCTATCTGCCGGCCAAAGCCACCAAACCGGTTCCCGTCTTTATGGGCCTCAACTTTTACGGCAATCACACTATCACCGATGAAACAGACGTCCAACTCAACGGCAACTGGATGCGGGCCAGCAAAGAAAAAGCCATCGTCGATCATAAAGCGACCGAAGATTCGCGGGGCAAATCTTCGTCACGCTGGCCCATCGAAACCATCATCGACCGTGGTTACGGACTGATCGCCATCTACTGCGGCGACATTGATCCCGACTACGACGACGGCTTCAAGAATGGCGTCCACGCACTTTTCAATTCCAAACAGAAGCCCGCGCCCGATGAATGGGGCACGATTTCCGCCTGGGCCTGGGGCTTGAGCTGTGCCCTCGATTACCTGGAAACCGACAAGCAGATCGACACCAGCAAAGTCGCCGTGATCGGACACTCCCGCCTCGGGAAAACATCCCTCTGGGCCGGCGCAACGGACCCACGGTTTGCCCTGGTCATCTCCAACGACTCCGGTTGTGGCGGTGCCGCGCTCAGCCGACGTCGCTTCGGCGAAACCCTGCACGTCATCAACAACGCCTTCCCGCACTGGTTCTGTGATAACTTCAACAAATACATCGACAAGGAAAACGATCTGCCCGTCGATCAACACATGCTGATCTCTTTAATCGCACCGCGGCCTGTGTACGTCGCCAGTGCCGAAGATGACCAGTGGGCCGACCCCAAAGGTGAATTCCTCTCAGTGAAATATGCGGAACCGGTCTACAAACTGCTGGGAACCTCCGGCTTTGGAGCAAAAGAGATGCCCGCCGTCAATCAACCAGTCCAGAAACAGATGGGTTATCACATTCGCACCGGAAAACATAATGTGACCGACTTTGACTGGCAGCAGTATCTGAATTTTGCCGACCAGCATTTTCAAGGCAGCTAATCTGTTACAATCCATCCACCAGCACCGCCAGCAGGTTGCTTCAACAGCCTGCTGGCTTATCATTTATGCATATTGCTGATTTTCCGCTTGATTTTCCCAACAGACAGCTTTTCACCCCCACGACCCCAGTTTTGCCGAACGCCGCTTGCCTCTGCCTGAAAACCCACGATAATGGGGGCAAGTGTTCAATTTCTCATTCAAAACAAACTGACGACTTTACTATGATGAACTATCGTATCCGGAACGCATTCATAAATAATCGACGCGCGCCTCAAATCTGCCTGATCCTGGTCCTGCTGACACTTCTGCCGTTACCGCTGGCTCACGCAGATAAAGCTTCGGATGAATTTCAGCTGGCCATCGGTCTGTACAAACAGAATCGCTGGGAACTCGCGACCGAAACCTTTCGCAAATACCTGAAAAATTATCCCACAGATGCCAGTGTTCCCCTGGCAAAATTTTACCTGGGACTGACACTCGTCAATCAGCAGAAGTATCAGGACGCCCGCGAGACCCTCAGAGAGTTTGCCAAACAATATCCGCAAAATAAAAACCTGCCCGATGCCATCTACCGAATTGCGGAATGCAGTTATCTGCTGGACGATCTGGCCGCAGCAGAAACAGAGTTCACGGACTTCCTCAAACAGTACCCGAACCATGCTTTGGAAGAATGGGCATACCCCTATTTTGGGGATGTCCTGCTACGGCGCGGGAAAGCGGACCTCGCGATTAAAAGTTTTCAGCGTTCACTCGAACGTCATCCCAAAGGGGCGATGGCCGAAGATGCCCAGTTTGGCCTGGCATCTTCCTACCTGCGTGATAAACAGTCTGAAGAAGCCGAAAAACGATTTAAAGAGATCGCCGGTCAGAAAAATCACTCGCGTGCCAGCGATGCCCAGATGTCACTCGCAACCTCACTTTTCGATCGGGCACAATTCCAGGCAGCCGCCGATGCCTTCCTGGAACTCCCGAAAAAATTTCCGGAAAGTCCACTGGGCATCACCGCCCGGCTCAATGCGGGTTACGCGTACTATGATCTCAAGGAATATGCGAAAGCCGTCCAGCAGTTTGACCTCGTCGCCAAAGACCCGATTCATGCAGCAAACGCTTTGTACTGGAAGGGGGTCAGTTTCAAAGGCGAGCAACAGCTGCCTGCCGCCATCACCGCATTCGAACTCGCACTCAAATCAAAGCCCAGTCCACAACAAAAAGAGTCAATCACCTATCAGCTGGCTGATGCCCTGTTACGTTCCGGAAAACCGACCGAAGCGAAAGCTCTGTTTCTGGAACTCGTCAAACAGTCACCGGAAAGTGAACTGGCTGACGACAGTCTGCATTTCGCCATCGAAGCCGCTTTACTGACAAACGAACTGGCCGAAGCCGAACAACTTTCTGCTCAGTTTGAAACAACATTTCCCCAGAGCGGATTGCGGTTGCACCAGGAACTGCTCAAAGGGCGTATTCTGGATGCCAAGGGGAAACCGGCAGATCTGACGGCAGCGGCGACCCATTTTCAAAACGTGCTGAAGGAGTCCAAGCTGGAAAATACGCAATTGCTGGCGCGACTCTACCTGGCACGCACTTTTCAGAAACTCAAACAGTACGACAAATCCATCGAGGTCCTGGCCCCTTTTCTCAAAGACCCCAAAGCGGTCAAAACATCCAGCGAATATGCAGACGCATTAGTACTACAGAGCAACAACTTTAATTCCCAGCAGAAATACGCCGAAGCCGAATCCCTCTCGAAAGAGTACCTGAAGCAGTTCCCCAATGAAGTTCGCTTTAACCAGATCCTGGCAAACCTGATCATCCTCACCGCGAAAAATAACAAGCCGCAGGAAGTCGATCAATATTTGAAACAGCTGCAGGACCGCAAGCCGGCCGGGGATCTGTTGGTCCAGACGTATCGTCAGCTGGCAGAACGCAATTATGAGGGGAAACAATGGGCACGTGCCAAAACGTTTTTTGATGAGATCGTCAAGCTCGGCCCTGACTCTCCCGAATATCCCGCTGGACTGTCCGGGTTAGCCTGGAGTGAATTTCAGCTCGCTGAACACGAATCTGCGGCGGCACATTTCCAGCAGTTCGCCAAAAAATATCCGGAAAGCCCGCTCACTGCTGAAGCATCCTATATGCAGGGTCGCAGTCTGGAAAATAACAAACAGTTGGAAGCTGCGGTCGACGTCTATCAGCAAGCGTTGCAAAAGTTCGCTCCTTCACGCTATGCCATGCTTTCCGGACTGCAGGCCGCACGCACGCTGTTTCAACTGAAGAAAATCGATGCCGTCAACCAGGCTTATGAGGCACTGCTGCAGAAATTTCCCAAGGTCGATAATCTCGATAAAATTCTGGACGAGTGGGCACTGATTAATTACGAAGCGGAACAGTTCGAGAAGTCAGACGAAATCTTCCGCAGGCTGATTAAAGAAACCCCCGACAGTGAACTGGCTGATAACGCCCGCCTGAGCCTGGCAGAAAGTAACCTGATCGCAGGCAAGCTGGAACCCGCCGCCAAAGCATTCGATGAACTGCAGAGCGACTCCAAATCAGATGAAAAAGTACAACAGGTCGCCCTGTATCGTCTGATTGAAATCAACCTCGAACTCCAGAAATGGGATCTGGTCGACAAATTCTCGAAGGCACTGCTGAAACGGTTTCCCCAAAATGAATACGCGGCGTTTGCACAATTCCATGAAGCCGAGGCAGCCTTGTATCTGAATCAGGTGGAGGCAGCTCAGGCGGAATTATTGAAGCTGGCCGCCGAAGACAAATTGGAAACACTCCGTCAGGAACCCTGGTATCCCCGCGTCTGGGTCCTGTTGGCGGAAACCTATTTTCGCCAGAAAAAATATAAAGAAGTCGCGGAAACCATCGACCGCTTCCGCAAATGGGACCCGGACAGTCCGTTTCTGTATCAGGCAGAAGAGGTTCTGGCCAGAAGCCTGAAGAACCAGGCCAAATTTACAGAAGCGCGTAAAGTGTTCCAACAGATCATCGACTCAGAAAACAGCCGGCGGACACCTACGGCCGCCAAATGTCAGTTCCTGCTGGCGGAAACTCTGATGATCCAGGAGAAATTCAAGGAAGCCCTGCTGGCTTACCTGCAGGTGGACATTCAATATCAATTCCCCGAATGGCAGGCCCCGGCGCTGTATCAGGCGGCCATGTGCCACGAAGCCCTGAACGAATGGCCTCAAGCCCAGAAAACGTATCAAGATTACTTGAAGCGTTTTCCGGAGCACGAACTGGTTCCCCAGGCCAAAGAACGACTTAAAGCGGTCGCAGCCCGGGTCAACAAGTAATAATCGCCAGTCTGTGGTTCAGCATTTCACAGCCTGTCCCGGACACTGCGGAATTGCCATTCCAGACTCGACGGGAATCTCTGTCTGACGTAAACTAGAGCACATTCTGAGCACAGGCCGCCATGGATGCTCGGAATTTCCAGGGCAACAGGTCTTACAGCCCGTTGATCTTGTTCCGAAAATAACGACAGAACGCCTGTTGCTCACAACCAGACACACGAGAGTGACGCTTAGTACTCATGATCAAATTAAACAGTAACCAGCAATCCACAACAGGTTCCCCCGCCGACATGCAGCGCAGTACACAACTCCGGTTCCTGGTAAAGCTGCTTGTCATCTGTGGACTCTGTTTGACGCTGGCTCCCGACAACAGTCCCGCGCAGGAGCGTCTGCCTAAGGTTGTGAAATCTGTGAATGGAGAACTGGTTGAAGTTAAAAACCCCGACGGTCCGCTTCCAGGAGCCGGACAGCAGCCCAATCGCGGGACGAAGATTCCCTTCACACCTCAGGAAATTATTGAGGAGCTGAAATATTTCATCCTGCCGTTTGTGATCGCTTCCGTGATCTCCATGTGGTTCATCATTGAACGACTGGTGATCCTGCGCTCGGGTCGTGTGATTCCCCGACATTTCGTCTCCCGCTTTCTGAAACTGCTCAAAGACGGCAAACTCAATTCCCGGTCTGCGTTGAAACTTTGTGACGAAAACCCCAGCCCGATCGCCTCCGTCTTCGCGCACGGGATTCGCAAGTGGGGGAAACCCAGCGTTGAAGTCGAACAGGCCATCATCGATGGCGGCGAGCGACAGCTTTCTCAACTTCGTAAACATCTGCGCGTCATCAATGGTGTCGCAACGGTCGCGCCGCTGATGGGGTTATTGGGAACCGTCATTGGTATGATCCTGGCCTTCAACGATATTGCCAACAGCAGTGCCATGGGAAAAGCCGAAGAACTTGCCGGCGGCATCGCGCTGGCGTTGTTGACCACCGCACTGGGACTCGGCATCGCCATCCCCTCACTGATCATGTATATGTACCTGGCTGGTCGCGTCGATGGACTCGTCATGGAAATGGATCAGTCCGCCCAGGACCTGGTACACCTCATCTCTGCAGAAGGCCTCGCCGCCAGCGCTGCCAGCCGCAAATCGACCTCGTCAGCACCCACGACCAAAACCAAAGCCAAGCCGGATAAAACGACTACTAAATCCTGAATCTGGCTGTCTGATCGCCTCACGCTTTCCGGACACAATCCCTGCTTTCCTACAGAACAACCCGTTCTAAGTTGTTCCGGGACCTGTCCCTATTTACAATAAACGGGGTCCCGTTTTACTGTCGCGAATCCAGGGCCATTTAGACCGAGTATCTTAGATTGAGAGACGCTACGGTTAAATGTGATGCGATCTAGAACAGAATTCCCCGCGGGGTTCGGTGTCCTGCATCCGCCTGATGGCTGATTCACTCTTATTTTCGTAGATAGAGATACCTCATGGCTGAATCGAAAGAATTCAAGGCTGTTCCGCTTGAAGACGAATTATCACAGATCGAACGCGACCTGAAATTCTACCCTTCTACAACGATCGATCCCCAAGTACTCACCTCCAGCCAGATTGAACAGTTCAACCAGGATGGTTACCTGCGCAGCCTGCCTGTCTTCAACGAACAGGAAGTCCAGGAAAATCGGGAATACTTCGACCGTCTGCTGGAATCCGTGATCGCTGCCGGGGGTGACAGTTACTCCATCAGTACCGCACACATGAAATACGGTAAAGTCTATGACCTGTTGACGCACCCCAAAATTGTCGCTTACGTCAAAGACCTGCTGGGTGAAAATGTCATCGCCTGGGGCTCACACTTTTTCTGTAAAATGCCCCATGATGGGAAATCAGTCGCCTGGCATCAGGACGCCAGCTACTGGCCGCTCTCCCCTTCCAAAGCGGTCACCGTCTGGCTGGCCATCGATGACGCCGATCCGGAGAACGCGAACATGCGATTCATCGCCGGCAGCCATCACCACGGCCACATGACCTACCGTCCCAGCGGTTCCCATGAAGACAACGTGCTCAACCAGACGATCGAGAATGCAGAACAGTACGGCACTCCAGTTGACGACACGCTGCAGGCCGGCGAAATTTCGATTCACTCCGATCTGCTGCTGCATGGCTCGGAAGCCAACCAGTCAGATCGCAGACGTTGCGGCTTGACTCTGCGATACTGTGCCGCCGACGTCCGGGCCGGCATGGACTGGAATGCCAAAGGCGTGATTGTCTCTGGCGCCGATCCCTCGGGACACTGGTTAAATCCAGCGCGTCCTGAAAACGATTAACTTTCGCACTCGCACCCTGGAACTGACAACTGATGCAAAAATATTATGCGGAAATCTTCGGCACGTTCATCCTGCTGTTCTCGGGAGCAGGTGCGATCGTCACGAATCAGGTCTCAAACGGAACCGTGACGCACGTCGGCATCGCGCTGGTATTCGGACTGGTTGTGACAGCCATCATTTACGCGATTGGGGAAATTTCCGGCGCACATATCAACCCGGCAGTCACAATTGCCTTCTGGGTCGGCGGCCGCTTTCCTGGAAAACAGGTTCTGCCTTACATCGTCTGTCAGGTCATTGGTGCTCTCGCCGCCTGCCTGCTCTTAAAAGTGATCTTCCCAGGCCTCGACAATTACGGCATGACGCTGCCCGCTGGATCGGATATGCAGTCCCTGATTCTGGAAGGCGTGCTGACGTGGATGCTGATGTTTGTCGTTCTGTGTGTGAGTACCGGCGCGAAAGAGACCGGCATCCTGGCCGGTGTCGCCATCGGTGCTGTCATCGCACTCGAAGCCATGTTTGCCGGGCCGATCTGTGGCGCTTCCATGAACCCGGCCCGCTCGCTGGCACCGGCGCTGGTCAGCAACAACCTGCAGTCGCTGTGGCTGTATCTCGTCGGCCCCACAGCCGGCGCCATCCTGGCGGTCCCGTCACTCTGGCTGGTGCGCAATAACCATAATTCAAAAACGATTGAAACAACGGAAGAACCTGTAAAAGGATAATACACTCGATATCGCTCATTTCATAATCAAAACCTCAGAGAGGATCACACCATGATCAACTGGCAACACATTCTAGTATGGGGCATCGCTTTTTCTGGATTCACAGGCTCAATCGTTTTCGCGGCGACTCCCGCCCCCTCCGGTGACGCGTCCATTGTTTCACCCGATTCCAAAGTAGAAGAACTCTGGGTCGACAAAGGCTTCACGGAAGGCGCCTGCGTCAGCATGGACGGCATCATTTACTTCAGCGACATCAACTTTGCCGGCGGGAAAGGTAAGATCATGGCCTTTGACCCTTCCACCGAAAAAACCACCGTCTTCAGTGCAGACAGCGGTCAGAGTAACGGCCTGATGATCAATAAAAAAGGCAAGCTGCTCGCCGCCTGTGGTGCCAATAACGGCAAACAATGCCTGGCGCAAATTACAAAAAACGGGAAAGTAAAACCCATTGTCGAAACGTTCGAAGGTAAAAAATTCAATGCCCCGAATGACCTGGTCATTCATCCCCGAGGCTGGGTCTATTTCACCGATCCCCGCTATGTCGGCACTGAGCCACTTGAACTTGATCACATGAGTGTCTTCAGGTACGACCCCAAAACCAAAACGGTGCACCGCGCCACAACCGATATCACAAAACCGAATGGCGTCGTGGTTTCACCCGATGGGAAAACACTCTATGTCGCAGAAACCGACAATGGTGCCAGCGGCCTGGAAAAAGAGCCACCCAAAGAACCCAAATTGCGAATGACGCTGAATGCGTTCCCCATCAAAAAAGATGGTTCACTTGGTAAGAAAAGAATCCTGGCCGATTTCGGCGATAAAGAGACCGGCATTGATGGCATGACCGTCGACCAGAAGGGCAACATCTACGCCGCCTTTCGGGCTGAGAGCCGGTTTGGCATCGTGGTCTTTTCTCCGGAAGGCAAGGAGCTGGCCTACATCCCCACACCAAGCCTGCCTACTAACTGCACGTTTGGGATCGGCGCTGACGCGTCCACACTCTACATCACTGCCGGGAGTGGACTGTACCGGATCCCCTGTAAAATCCCCGGGTTCCACCCGGCACTGCCCGTCGACAAATAGTCGTTAGCGTGATGCTTTCAACGAGACCAGCCGGCCCAGCGCGACCTGCTGGCGTGTGATTTCTTTTACTACGGTCCACCTGTCTGAATTCTGTGGCTGCAGCAGTTCAGGCAGGTAGGGATTCCGCTGAAAATACATCACGTACTGTGAAACCGGTCGCTCTGATTCAAAGGGAACGAGTTGGATGCCTTTGCGTTTGATCTCCGGCGTCTCCTGTAACATCTGCAGCCACGCCGGATGTAAAATTGGTGCGATTTGAATGATACTGTTGTCAGGGACCTCCTGAACCACTTCCGCTAACAGGTCAGCCGTCAGCGAATCTCCCCAGTAGGTGGCTTCCATGCCGATCGCATTCGCTCCCTGCAAGCCACCTGTCAGCAGACTGTAATAACTGAGCCAGCAGGGCGCATAAAAAAGCGAACCGGTGAACTGCGACAGCATCAACAGTGTCACCGCAATAATGGCGAACCTCTGACTGAAGCGCGAATTCAACCAGTCAATCAGAGTCGTTGCCCCCAGGCCGATGAAAATCGCCAGCAGCGGGAAGACCATCAAAAACAACCGCACGCCGTCATAAACGGTGATGCCTGGCAGCGTGAATAACATCAGAGGCCACAACATTGACAGGAAAAGTAACAGTTCTCCCGACGGTCGCTTCTGCTGATCTGTTTTGAAATCACGCCAGAGCTGAGTGACACCGAATCCGCTACAGACCAACAGACCCAGGGGAACCGTTGTCAACAACATCACCCAGGCATAATGCCAGGGCAGATCGCGGTCAGCGTATTTCGTACCAAAGTACTCAACATATAAAGCCGCCCGTCCGGTTGTTCTGCCCAGGTACTCGCTGAGATGCCCCACCGGATCAAACCAGAGCCATGGCCAGCCCAGAAAGAAAACCAATACCCCCACGCCGCCCCAGCAGAACAGAGGCAATAATGCGCGTTGTCGCCATTTCCAGACCGCCCACACAATCACGGGAATCGGAATCAGTACCGCCTGTATCTTGGTGAGCAGCGCCAACCCCAGCAGGATCCCGGTCAGGCAGGCACACTTCTTGGAAGGCGCCTGTTCTCTGTCCCAGAACCGAACAACCGCCAGCACTGCGAGCGTATAAAACAGAGCCGTCGGTGTCTCAAGCGCCGCCAGATGAGCGTGCCCGAACAGACGAGGCAACGCCAGGAGAGAGCCGGCGGCAATCAGCGCTGCCTGATGATCTGCCCGCTGAAAGGTAAACCAGCCCACCAGAAAGACCAGACAGGCAAAACAGACGGCAGACGCATACCTGCCATAAGTCACAATAAACGGGCGACTGTCTTCACCAGCGAATGCCGCCACCGATTCATGCGCCACACCGATCAGAAATCGCCCCAGGGGGGGATGATCGGGCAGATAATTCGGATGTTCGAAAATTTCCCGCAGGCTTTCGGGAGCAAAGATCCCCAGGCCATACACGCGTATGGCGCGCACGAGAAATACGCCCTGCCCCACATTAAAGGGTTCATCCACTGTCATGCCCGGTCCCGGTCCGGTACAGGAGAGATCGTCGGCACAATCCAGTTGGGAACTCACCAGCAGAAATGACAACCCCGCCAGCAACAGATACCACAGAACGTCTGCCGGTCGCCGTTTGAGTTCAGAGTCGATAGTGAGCTTGTGTTGTTTCATACCCGTCATTATGCAGAAAGTGGGCGCGTAAAAAAACCCGACCAAGAGTTTGACCTCTTGGGCGGGTTTAGTCGTTCACGCAAACCAGCAAATCCCTTTGCGATTGTTCTGGTTGTCCAGTGGGTCGCTCTCTCGACACCGTCCATAATATCGAGAACTACGCTTCCCTGGCATGCTCACCTTAAGGCATTCCTGCCCGATCTATTAGGCGATCTGCTTTTTACGTCCAACCAAGGTCCGAATCCGTTCGGCCAGTAATGCTGCGTCAAATGGTTTCCGGAAAGTTTCGTTGAACAATGTTCTGTCGAAACCGCTGGCGTTGTCTTCGTCGCTCAGCAGGGCAATCAGAACAGAGTCTGTGTAGTCTTTGTTGCGTCGCAGGTTCTGAGCGATCATCAGAGCTTCATTGCGACCCATTGCGAAATCAACGATCACGCAGTCGGGATGCAGCGATTCAGCTTGGATACCAGCTTCAAAACCACTCACGGCGTATTCAATCTTGAAATCTTCAGTTGCCATCAGATCATCAAGGCTGGCACGAACCTGGGTATCAGCACCAACGAGCAATAACTTGCCCATGGCTTCATCTTCCAGTTCGCCTAATGGCATACCGTGTTCTTTAAGAAATCGAATAAGGTGCTCACGTGGGATTCGTCGGTCCTGAGAACCGGGGATCCGGTATCCTCTCAGACGGCCGGAGTCGAACCACTTACTAACCGTGCGGGGTGCAACCTTACAGATCTTTGCTACTTGGCCAGTAGTGAAGATCGTTTTCATTGCGGGCTCTCCAATCACATGCTTGGCAAATCTATGCGAAGAAAGGTTACTCTTCTTCTGCTTTAACCCCTACTACTGTTTCGGCTATCCTGGCCAGTCAGTTTCAAGTTGTAACCTGAGTAGTCTTGGGTCGGGGTTTGTTTAAGGAGACAGCATCTCCAGAAACTGTTTCAAAATGCCAATCTTTAATTTTTAAGGAAATTTGGGATCTGGTACGTAATACTTTTTGGGGTCGGACTGAATGACAATCGCAATACCATTCAGATCAGTTCGTCAGACTAGATCCATCTTGTCCTCTCCCCCCTTACAGACATTTGATGGGGTTGAACCCGTCAAACTGCTGCTAACTGGATCGACGTGGTTTTTACGTCTTTCCGGTTTCAACCGTCTGCCCTAATTGCATCGACGAAACTGGAGTGAGGACTTTAAGTTCTTTGACAAGAGAGAGTGCAGTACGGACAGAGACACTGGGATTAGCTGGCGGGGAAGAATCAACTGTGAGGAATATCTGGCCGTAATCCTCTATAATTCCGGCACTTAAACCGCTTGTGAGAAACACTTAAGATATGAACCAAATTTCTGCAGGCACTTGAATTTTTCACACAGGATTCAGGCTTTTTTCCAGCCTGCAACCCGGGAAAGGGCGGATAATCGTTAGGACAACAGTGACCTGCAACTGGTTCGAACTATTGCACCTGTCATATCTATTACGATGGAGATTCCGGTTTGTGTTGGATGATTTTCTAAAACTCATAAACGTTCGTCTCGATTCGGAATACTCCTGAAATACCCTTTTTCGCTTGCTCTGCTGCAGATGTCTCGTCTAAGATCAATACACAATCCCGGCCAGCACGACCGGTATTCAATTCATTATGAGTTGTGGATCCTGCAAGCCAGCAGCTCTTTTTCCACTCACAACGCTTCAGTAATCTCTGAAAGTCAACTTCTGTTTCTGATAACTGATTCCTGCCAACTCAACCCGGAAAAAATACACTCACTATGGCGCAGTCACTCCAAGAATATGCTGAATGGTTAGCCAGTCGCGACGACCTGATCTGGCCCGTCGCTCCGGGACTGGTTGTTCCCAAAGCCACGCCCTTCTTAAAACCTTTACCGGGGATCAAAGCGGTTACTTTCAGCGTGTACGGTACATTACTCCATATTGCCGATGGTTGCCTGCTGTTCGATCACGAACAACAACTCAGGATGCAGATTGCCCTCGATAAAACCATTAAAGAGTTCAATATGTGGAACAGCATGTCCCGCAAACCAGGTGCCCCCTGGGAATACATGCTCTCACAATATCGCAGCCTGCTGGAAGATCAGCAGATTTCCAGCAAGACTGCCAAAGGAGAAAAGCCGGAAATCAATTCCGTTGAGCTCTGGAAACAGCTCATCACGCGACTGCAGAAGAATGAATACTCGTTCGACGAATCGTTCTACGGAAACCTGGATGACTTCAGCCTGAAAGTCGCCTACTTCTTTCATGCTTCACTGCAGGGCATTCAACCCATGCCTGAAGCTTTAGCGATACTTGAAGTGTTAAGCAAACGGGGTAAAAAGATCGCCTTGTTCGCCGATGCACAACCTTTCACATTGGTTCACCTATTGCGGGGATTAAGTTCACAAGGTAAACTGCCGCCACTTTCCGAGCTCTTCACCCAGGAATGTTTCTGTTTCTCCTATCGCGAAGAAGTCCGTAAGCCATCAGCGACTCTTTATGAGAGGCTGCTCGAACGATTTGAACGGTCCGGGATCGCTCCTGAAGAAATTCTGCACGTAGGAACCCGCATCGAAGACGATCTGGCGATTGCCCGGCATTTCGGTATGAAAACCGTCTTATTTGCCGGTGATTCACTCAGTGTGCATGCCAGTAAAGCACAAGTCCGTAATTCAGATACAAAACCTGACAGATTGATCATCAGTTTAGGCCAATTAGCAGAAATCCTCGATTAACATTGTTTCCGATTTTTGGTAGTATCACGGCTTGATTACGAATGAAAGCAGCCTGTCTCAGCAGACAGATGCTCAAGCTTTCACTAAATTCACCTTGTAAAACCATATCATATCGATAATGGCCCCTGCCAGGGAACAAGGGCCGTTTTAATATTGATGACCCTAATGGAGAATAGAGACCATGCCTCCCAAGTTGCTTTATGGTGGAATCGACTTCGATTTTGATAACCCCGTGTTCGGAATTGAAGAGATCAGGGAAATTAACCCTCAGCGATTTGAGATGGAACAGCTTTCCGGAATCGTGCACGTCGACAGGGAAAACCATGGTATTGTCGGCTATAAAGATGTCCGCGAAGATGAATTCTGGGTCCGAGGGCATATGCCCGGTTTTCCCTTAATGCCCGGTGTCATCCTCTGTGAATGCTCGGCACAACTCGCCGGATTCTATGCACGCAAGTACAAACTGCTGGGCGGCGATTTTCTCGGATTCGGCGGTATGAATGATGTCCGCTTCCGCAGTCCCGTCTTCCCCAAACAACGCTTAGTCATCATGGCGCAGCTCGCACGGATTCGTGCTGGCAAACGCGCCGAATTCAACTTTCAGGGACTGGTCGACGACAAGATGGTCTTCAGCGGTCAGATGATTGGCGTCCCGATCGATAAAAACCAGGAAATTCCCGGCAAAGCCTGAACCGGATTCGAGAAAATCTGATCTCCCCAGGCGCGTTTCACTACGAGCCCGGGAGTTCAGCGATTTATCCCGGGCCGCCATTAGATCAGGCTGAGTGCTTCGAACCACTCGCTGTCGATTAATCGTAACGCTGCTGAATCATCAAATCTCAGCAAACAGATCATCCGGGATGACCTTATTCATTCAAGCACATACGTCTGACGATAATTATGCATCTTCTGCAGGAGGTTCGATGCCGAAATCCTCAATCGAAAGCAACGCTTCGAACGGGATATTCCGTTCCGCAAAATTCGCAGCCCCGCCCTGCAAACGATCAACGACGCCTAGAGCTTTGACCACCTGACAACCGAATTCTTCTGCCCGGTCCACCGACAGCAGGGCACTGCCCGCAGTGGTGATCACATCATCCACAATCACGACTTTGTCGCCAGGCTTCACAGGACCTTCGACATATTTGTTCGTGCCATGCCCCTTGGCTTCTTTACGAACCATGAAGCCATTCAAGGCTCTTCCCTGCTCGGCAGCAATGGCGAGCACGCCGGCAACAATCGGGTCGGCGCCAATCGACATGCCGCCGATCGCATCGAATTCGGTATCGCCCAGCATTTCCAGCAGACCAGCTGATACCAGCCGCAACCCATGCGAATGCAGGACCACCTGCTTGCCGTCCAGGTAATAGGTACTCTTCTTACCTGAAACCAGTGTGAAATCACCGAACTTTAAAGCCCGCTCTCGAAACAACTCGATCAGCTTTTCCCGATCATACATGAATGCTCTGTCCCTAACCTGAATATGTGACGATCTCGAATGCAGAACCAGTCAGCGCACGTCCATTGCCTGCGCTTCACTCTGGTTTCGCCTCACGTATTCTACAGGCTTGAATTCAACATTCAAACGGACCACGGGCCAAGAATACCCGAATTCGTGTGATTGCATTGCTGTAGGTAGCAGACACATCACAGCTTACTGGTCTCTGCTCTGATTCGCCAGGCAGATCAGGGGCGGATCACCACTTGCGAGCCAATGCCCAGCAGGTCATAGACTTCCGCGACATGCTCATTCAGCATCCGCACACAGCCCTTCGATTCCGCTTTGCCAATGGAAGCCGGGTCAATCGTTCCATGAATGCCATAGCTGTCGCCAATATCAATCCAGCGTTCACCCAGCGGGTTGGTCGGATCGTCATTGGCAATCACACCATCGGGACCATAATAGACCGGATCAACCAGTTTGTCTTTCACCACAAACTTTCCGGTGGGCGTCGAAGAATCTTTCCCGGTTCCAATCGCATATCTGCGAACAAAGTAGCCATGGGCGTGTACGGTTAAGGTGAAGTCACTCAGATCCACAAAAGCATGGAAAGGGCCTTTGATGACCTTCAACTTCTGACCCGGTCTGATCTTCACTGGATCAATCTGATTCAGTTTCGCCAGGTATTCCCAGTTGATCGTATAATCTTTCGCGACTTTGCGAAGTTGGTCACCGGGTTGAATTTCATAAGGCGTCATAAAGTGAGGCTGGGGTGAAAAGTAGATCATCCGTGCCGTCTCTTCGATCCGTGATTTAATCACGGGATACAGCTCCGGTTGAGCCCAGTAGATTTTAGAAAGGCTCTTATGCGCTTCGAGAATCTTCCGCTGCTGAATCAATTCATCAATGGCAATCAGATCAGGGACTTCCTGCTCCGCCGGACTGGCACCGATTTCTTCTTTATAGCTCGCATGTTCGGCAGTTTTAATCACGGGGTTGCGGGCGCGTTTAATTCCTTCCGGCGGTTGTAACTGCCGGGGCGCACGCGGATCGGCTGTCTGTTGTGCAGACATCGCCGAGGGTTCCTGCCGTAAAGGCTGTGCTGAACCTTTAAACTGCTCCGGTTGCTTAAACTGCTGAGGTTCCAATGCTTCATTCACCGGTGAATCAACGATGGTTTCCGCTTCGACGATCTGCCCGCTCATCGTTCGTTTATAGATCCGCGGGAGTTCAATATCGCGGGTTTTGTAGGCACGCTGATTATCATTTCCTTCAGGCAATGCTTCCGCTGGTGGCTCGGATTGGGCAATGATGGTTTCTTTTGACAGAACCGGCACCACTTCGCTGGCCTGTGACTCTGATTGAGTTGCAGCCTGCTGTTCCCCTTCATGCAGCGCACCCGTAGGAGCACGACTCACCTGAAAGGGCAGCAAATCATAATGCCAGGCGGCGGTCCCCAGCATTCCCAGTCCGGCAATCATGATGAAACGAAAGGGAGTAATCCATCGGCTCCGGTTACGACTTCGCATCTTGTCTTCTTCCTTGATTCACAATCCATCCGTGTATTGGTTACAATCAGAGAGGCGGAACTATAGCAAATCCACCAGATTAAGCCTACGGCGATCTTGCGAAATTCGACTTGCGTATCCATAGACGTAAGTCATATATTAATAATTGCTTAAGCTAGAATCACCACGCACTGCAGATCAGTGGGAATTGCAAACTTTTGACAAAACAACCCTAGTCAACAGCCCCCTTATTGCATAACATTTGCAAAAACAATCACAAATTGTGCCGCCTGGCAAACCGGGCCGCCTTCTCAGCTTACAAATCGAGGTCAGTATGTCTCTGCTGCTGGAAAATGTGAAAAAGAGTTATCGCGAACCCGATGGCTCCACGCTCCCGATTCTGGATATCGAACGCTTTGAAATCAAAGACCGGGAACAGGTCGTCCTGATCGGCGAAAGCGGCTCCGGAAAATCCACCCTGCTGAATGTCATCTCCGGAATCACGTCTGTTGACAGCGGAAAAATCACCATTGCCGGCACTGAGATCGCCTCGATGGCAGAAGTCGTCCGGGACCAGTTCCGGGCCGAACGCATCGGCTTTGTGTTCCAGACCTTCAATCTGCTGCCCGCATTTTCCGCACTGGAAAATGTACTGCTGGGCATGAGCTTTTCCCGGAAAAAACCGAGTCGCGACCGTGCGAAAGAACTGCTGGTTCTTGTCGGACTGGAGCACCGCCTGCATCATCATCCCAAGCAGATGTCGGTGGGAGAACAGCAGCGCGTCGCCGTCGCCCGCGCACTGGCAAATCAACCCCGACTGCTGCTGGCAGATGAACCCACGGCGAACGTGGATATCGCCAACCAGGAGACAATCTTAGAACTGCTCCGCGACGCCTGCAATCAAAATCAAATCGCCATGCTGCTGGTCACACACTCTCAGGAAGTCGCGAAGCAGTTTGAACGCGTAGAGACGCTGACAGAATTCAACAAGGTGCATGCCCGCGCCTGATGCCAGCTGTAAGTTGATGGAATCATTCATAAACCTTCTTTTGTGAACAAAGTAATCTCCCCTATGAATACTCTGACCATTGCCTGGAAAAGTATCAAACAACGCCGCGTCGCTTCTCTGTTAACGGCATTGAGCGTTGCCCTGGGTGTCACATTGATGATTTCTGTCCTGGTCATCAACGGTGTCATTGATCGCATGTTTAATCAGACCGCCAGCGGTTACGACCTGATTGTCGGCCCCAAAGGCAGCGCTCTGCAACTGGTGTTGAATACCGTCTTCCGGGTGGGAGCCCCCATTGAAAATCTGCCTTATCGCTATTACAACGAACTGAAAAACGATCCGCGTGTCAAAGAAGCCATTCCATTCGCCATTGGCGATGTCACCCAGAAAGGGGGCTTCCCGATTGTCGGCACGATCCCCCGCTACTTCGCGCTGGAATACATTCCCGGTCGGCATTTCCGCATCAACAAGGAAGGAAAGTTTCTCCCGGGCACCTGGGATTCGGTCATCGGCTCCGCCGTCGCCAGACAGAACAACTGGAAGATGGGTGATGAGTTCAGCCTGATTCATGGTTCCGCCGAAAGTGGACACGTGCACGACGAAAAGTTCAAAATCGTCGGCATCCTGGCTCCCACGGGAACTCCCAATGATCGAACCGTCTTCGTCAACCTGCGCGGCTTTTACCAGGTCTCCGGTCATGAGAAACCACTCGAAGAAGCCATCCGCCGCGAAGCTGCCTTCTTCGGTGAAAAAGTCGATGAAGAAAAACTGAAAGCGCAGCTGAAAGAAAGTGCAGAACACGATCACCATGACCACAGCGGCCACGACCATGGTCATGACCACGGGCATGAAGTTCCTGACGCCCAGAAGGAAGTCACCGCGGTTCTCGTACAAATGAAAGGGGATCGCCTGCGCGGGTTTTCCTCCATCAAATTTCAATCGGAACTGAAAGAAGGGAATCAGGCACAGGCCGTCAACCCGATTCAGCAGATCAGTTGGCTGATGACGAATATCGTGGGCAATGTAAGAACCATGCTCATCGTGTTGACTTCTCTGATCATCGTCGTTTCCGGGGTCGGCATTTTTGTGAGTATTTACAACTCGATGTCCGACCGTAAAAGAGAAATTGCCATCATGCGCGCCCTGGGAGCAGGCCGCACGACGGTCTTCGGCATTATCCTCTCAGAGTCCGTCCTGCTCTGTCTGGGCGGCGGGATCCTGGGGATCATCCTCGGCCACGGACTGGTCTTTGTCGCCGCGCCGATTATCGAGGCCCGCAGCGGACTGTTGATCAACCCGTTCGCTTTCAGTTCCACCGAACTGATCCTGCTGCCGGTCCTTGTGGTCCTGGCGTCCCTGGTCGGATTCATCCCCGCCATGACCGCCTACCGCACCGATGTCGCCAGTACGTTAAGCGACTGATCGGCCTGATTTTTCATCATCGCAGATCACATACTGCCGTCGCTCAAAGGCACGAACCTTTTCTGAGTCTGAATTGTCTGATCGGAATCAGAGTCCTTCAATAGCCGGAGTACAGCAGTATGCAGATCCACTTTGCGGCCCGACGTGGCGATATCAGCGCCCTGCAGCGCCAGTTGACCTCTGGCGTGAATATTAATGAAAATGACCGTGATGGAAAAACTCCGTTAATGCACGCGGCTGAAGACCGTCGGGCACACCTTGATACCCTGCAATGGCTCATTGATCAGGGCGCTGAGGTCAACTGGCCCTGCTCTACAGTTCAAGAGACTCCCCTCCTGCTGGCGGCTCGTTCAGCCAGAATTGACAAAGTCCAGTTCCTGTTGGCCCGGGGAGCCAATCCCCGCTATGTCAGCCCGCAGGGCTACACTGTGATTACCACTCTGCCTGGATCTCTCGACCCCGCTCACCTCGAAATCCTGAATCTCTTGCTCCGTGCGGGGGCAGATCCAAATGCAATTTCTGAATATGGTGAATCCCCGCTGCGGAATGCATTAAGTGAAGGAAATTTCGCCGCGGTCAAACTGCTGCTGGAGCACGGAGCCGATCGCGATTCCGTCCAGATGACCGACCTGATGTGGGCCATCGTCCTGGGCTCGGTAGAGCAGGTCGCCTCTGAGATCCGCGCAGGCTCAGATGTTTCCACCCGCAATGACTGGGAGATGTCCCCCTGGCTGCTCAGCCTGCAGACAGGCGACTTCGACAAAGCAAAACTCCTCTGGGAGCAGGGCGCAAAACTGACCGACCAGGATCGCCGCAGTCAGACACCTTTGATGCACGCAGTACTGGCGCAACATGCAGAGATGACGGCCTGGTTCATCTCTCTGGGCGCAGATCTCAATAGCACCAACTTTCTGGACATGACTCCGCTTAACCTGGCTGCAGGATCGGGCTCGGTCACCTGCGCGAAATTATTACTGGAAGCAGGGGCCAACCTGGATCCCGAAAACGGAGAACCTGTAATCACAAATGCAGCAAGCCCCGAGATGGTGCGTACCCTGATCAGTCACGGTGCGGATATCAATGCCGTGGACAGAGAAGGCTACTGGCTGTTGAAATCAGCAGCAGAGGAAGGAGATTATCAGTTTGCCTGCGAACTCCTCGACCTGGGAGCCGATCCGGATGCAACCAGTACCGGCGCAACCGCACTGCACACCGCTGTCATGCATGATCAGCTGGAAATTGTCACCGCGCTGCTTCAACATGGTGCCGACCCCAATGCATATGATGTGGATAGCTGGACGCCACTGATGTTTGCTCAATCACTGGAATGCGTCGAACTGCTGCTCTCAGGCGGCGCAAAGATTGGCGCCACAGATAACTGTGATGATGATGTGATTCAACACCACACCGATCCGGAAATCATCCAGCGTCTTCAGTCCGCAGGCGCCAGTATCGAGACTCAACCGGAATCATTTAACAGCCTGCTGCACACTGCCGCGCAAAGGGGAGACCTGACTCTGCTTGAGTATTTGTTGAATCAGCAAATTGATATCAACACACCACTCCAGGGTGGTGTCACTCCCCTCATGACCGCGGCAGAACAGGGACACGCTGTCGTTCTGGAACGCATCCTGGCGTCGGGAGCCGACCTGCATGCCTGTAACGAACAGGGGCGGACGGCACTCTTCTATGCTGCTGCCCCGGAAGCGTTTCTCGCTTTTCAGCTGACATACGAATATTCAGAAGAAGAAATGAAACTGGAACTCCTGGAGGAGTTAGATGATCCGTCAGCAGAAGCCCGGGAATTCTTCTCTCAACTGGATTTTTCACTGAATTTCGGATACACCCCCAGTGATGACATCACCGCTCTGGAACTGCTGCTGGCGGCAGGAGCCAACATCGAAACCCGCGACTTTGAAGGTGCCACTCCACTTCTGGTGGCCTGTCGCTGTGGTCGCCCCTCACGGGTTGACCGGTTGTTACAACACGGCGCAGATCATAACGCCAAAGATACACAAGGCCGTACTGCAAAGGAATTAACGGCATTACACCATGATTACGAGCACCGTAAACAGATTCTTAAACTTCTGAATGAAGAAACATAACAGCAGGCAGCACGTTCTTCATCCATAATTCACACCCGCCTCACTTGCCCTTCATGCTGTATCTTTAGACTACCTGTCATTACAAACACCTGAAATGACAGCCTCTTTAGTACTGACACCGCATGCGATTTCAATCGGAGTACATCTCGACGCGTCTGGGACAGAGTAACCGAGGTGTCCTGACCGCCTGGTCTGTGGTCGCAGCATTTACCACTTATTTCTGTATGTATGCGTTTCGTAAACCGTTCACCGTCGCACAATATGAAGACCTGGTATTCTGGGGAGTCGGCTATAAAGTCATTCTGCTGTTTGCCCAGGTCAGCGGTTATGCCCTGTCTAAACTGATCGGTATCAAAGTCATTTCCGAAATGACGCCCCACCGCCGGGCAGCCATGATTCTGTCGCTGATCGCGATCGCCCATCTGGCGCTGCTTCCATATGCGATTGCCCCCTACTGGTTGAAGCCGTTATTTCTGTTCTGTAACGGCTTACCGCTGGGCATGGTCTTTGGCTGCGTCTTCGCGTTCCTGGAAGGACGGCGTGTGACCGAAGCGATGGCCGCCGGCTTGTGTGCCAGTTTCATCATGGCTTCCGGAACGGTCAAATCCGCGGGTGCCATTCTGATGTCGTCCTATGGCGTCACCGAATTCTGGATGCCCTTTCTCACCGGTGCCCTGTTCTGGCTCCCGCTTTTAGTGGGAGTCTGGATGCTGGAGCAAATTCCCCCGCCCAGCGAACTGGATGTGACCGCCCGTTCGAAACGCTCCCCCTTTAACGGCCATGAGCGGAGACAGTTTTACTCCCGTAATGCGCTGGGATTAACGGTATTGATACTACTTATGGTCTTACTCACCATCTTTCGCAGTGTGCGCGATGACTACGCTGCGGAAATCTGGTCCGGATTCGGCGTGGATAAACCGCAAATTTTTGCCCAGTCAGAAATGCTGGTCGCGATCGCTGTCATTGCCTTGAGCGCAGTCGTCGTCTTCATCGGCGCTAACTATCGCGCCTTTCTGACAGGCATGATCATGGTCGGTCTCGGCTTCGGGTGTGCCCTGGTGACAACGCTCTCTTACTGGGGAACCACCGCCTGGACAGAAGCGGCCGCGTTTCAGTTCATGGTGCTCATTGGCATCAGTCTGTATGTGCCTTACGTCCTGTTTCATACCACAATCTATGAACGTGTCATCGCCATGATCCGTGACAAAAGCAACGTCGGATACCTGCTCTATCTTGGAGATTTTGCAGGTTACATCAGCACGGTGATCCTGATGGTCATCGTCAATCTTATCTTTCAGAAGGATCTGGATTTCGTGGCCCTGCTGTTCTGGCTGGCGCTGATCATCTCGCCCGTCTCCATCGCAGGCACACTGGTCGTCGTCTGGTATTTTCGCCAGAAACAGACGGTCAGCGAAGCCGGGCGATTGCTCGAACTGGAAACCGAAACCAGCCTGACCCCCAATACAGGTGTCGTATCATGAACACAACTCTCACCGCCTCTCAACTCCACCACTGGAATCAAACCGGCTATGTCAAGTTTCCCGGCTTTCTCTCAGCGCTGGAAACGGAAAACCTGCGTGAATGGGTCGAAGAAATCAGTACCTGGCCTGCCGACGACGAAAAGTGGATGCATCACTTCGAACAGACACCATCTGGCGTGAGACCCGCACGCACGGAATACATCCTGGCCTTTCACACTGGCATTCGACAGCTCCTCACACAGGGAAAAATTCCCGACTGTGCCGGCGCGTTAATGGGGGAGCCGGCTATTCTGTACAAGGAAAAAATCAACTACAAATACCCGGGAGGCGGAGGCTATGCGGCACATCAGGATGCTCCCGCGTATGAGTTCATTCGCAATCACATCACCTGCTCCATCGCCATTGATGCCGCAACTCCCGAAAACGGCTGTCTCTTCTTCGCACCCGAACTGCATCAACGCGGACTGTTACATCTGGACAAAAACGGTTGCATCGACAGTGAATACGCTGACACCCTGGACTGGGAACCGGTGCCCATGCAGCCGGGAGATGCGCTGTTCTTCAGTTCGTACGCGCCGCATAAAAGTCCACCCAACGAAACACAACAACCGCGTCGGACGCTCTACCTCACTTACAATGCCCGCGCGGAAGGCGACCTGCGAGAAGAATATTACGCCGACAAACGCCGTTCGTTCGCACAGGTTGATACAACCGGAA
Organism: Gimesia algae; assembly: GCF_007746795.1. Classification (NCBI taxonomy): domain Bacteria; kingdom Pseudomonadati; phylum Planctomycetota; class Planctomycetia; order Planctomycetales; family Planctomycetaceae; genus Gimesia; species Gimesia algae. The sequence goes on along the minus strand of NZ_CP036343.1, from coordinate 403,904 downwards.
GCGAGAAATTGAAAATCAGCAAGATTGGTCATTTTGATGGAAAGCCAGCGCAGCAAACATGAAAGAAAAAATTGAACTCTCGCTCTGTGATGTCTTATCACTCAGTAAAACACCCGACGAACGAGTCACCACCCTCTTCGAGTTGATGCAGGATCACGGGCAGAGCTTTTACGATGAATCCGTCACCCAGCTGGAACACGCACTGCAGGCGGCTCATCTCGCGAAAACAAGTCATGCGACCATGGAACAGATCACCGCGGCTCTGCTGCATGACATTGGCCATTTTCTGATGGACGAACACGACGAGCAAAATCACTTCCTCGCAGAAGACTGGCAGCACGAAACCGTCGGCGCACAGCAGCTCGCTCCCTTCTTCGGCAAAGCGGTCACCGAACCCATCTTTCTGCATGTTCCCGCCAAACGCTATCTCTGCTCAGTCAATGCAGACTATTTCAACGGTCTCTCCAGAGCCTCTCAGCGGAGTTATGAACTTCAGGGGGGCCTGATGACAGACGCCGAAATCGCAGAATTCGAACAGAACCCGTTTCACCACACCGCCGTTTTACTCAGACGCTGGGACGATGGAGCCAAGGTCAAAGGGCTGAAAGTACCAGACTTGCAGGAATATCGCAAAGAAGTGGAAAGCTGTCTGGAACATTCCTGACAGATGTTCTCCCCAGGCAGAATCTGATTTCGAGTTCCGAATCGACGTCAAAAGCAGGGACCGGCATAATTTTACATAAGCTATTATGATTATAAGCCTTATGACATAGATGGTTCCGGTCACTTTGCTGAGATTCTTAAGTTTGATAAAAATTCAACAAAACACAGCCTGATTACGTATATACTGGGGGCATCGGTACGCACTTCATTTTTAGTACCAGACTGAAGTCAGAGATTACTCCCAAAAGCAGGATGAAGGTGAGCCGCCCTTCGTCCTGCTGCAGGATTTCTCTGATTTTCTGTGCATTTTCAGGGGTGCTCTCGATCCGGTTGCATGATATGATAAATAAAGGCGCAGCCTTTACCTTGGTTGATACGGGTTTCAGTCTGATCGCTGTTAATTTTGTTGTTTTTTTTTCTCTCTGATTTCTGCTGATATTTTGAAAGGCCTTGCAAGATGTCGCAAGTTCTTGATGGTTCCAATCATTCGCTGCAAAATCCTGCTGACTTCCAGGACGAGTTTTCGTACAAACCCGTTCCTCCGACCGCTGTCGTAGGACTGGCCCTTGGCCTGTTTTCCTTCATTGCCCTGTTTGGCATTATCGGTCTGGCTATTGCTGTCATTGGTATTTTTGTTTCCCTGATCAGCCTCTGGAGTATTAAACGCTCGGCTGGTGAACTGGGAGGCAAGATGGTGGCAACCTCGGGTGTGGCGCTCTCGACCTTTTTTCTGGTCAGCGGCATTGCCTACCAGTCTTTCGTCTATGCCAATGAAGTTCCGGAAGGCTTTCACCGTCTTAACTTCAGCAGTGATATCTCTGCCAAAGGCTTCGTCACTAAAGATGGCGTCCAGGGTGTGAACCCGGATGTGCTTAAACTGGACCAGCAGAATATCTTCCTCAAAGGCTACATGTACCCCACCGGTAATACCCAAAATCTGAAGAGCTTTATCCTGGTCAAAGATAACGGCCAATGCTGCTTCGGCGGACAGCCTGACGTCAAAGACATGATCCTTGTGGAAATGCAGGGAGACAAACGGGCTGATTTCTATGCAGGCCTGGTCTCTGTCGCTGGAGAGTTCCTCGCTGAAGCCCCCACCACAGCAGGAGAATTAAGACCCGTATACCAGATAAAGGGAACCCACTTCGAACGGGCTCGAACTTCCTATTGATGGAGAGTGCAGCCTTTTCGACTTCGATTCTGTAACCTGGAAAAGAATTAACTAAATTAGCGTTGACTGTTTATCTGAATGGCTCAGGTTGATCTTCAGTCTGAGCCATTATCAACTTTGTCAGGAAGTTGGTGCAACCACCCGATCATCAGGAGATTGATCACGTGCAGGCCCACCTGAATCCTACCCGACCTTTTATATTCACTCTCACGATTATTGTTCTGAGCAGCCTGTCTGTCTTTGTCAGTGGATGTTCCTCTTCTGACTCAACCGATTACCGGCAGTTCAGCGAACAGATTGATCACGATCGCCCCCAGTCTGATTCCACACCTGCAAAGGCGACTGCTGAGGTAACGCCTGAGCAACAACCAGCCGAACCAGTGGCCCAGGTGGAAACTTCCACTACCGTTGCTGTGAAACCAGCTGTACCTGCCCCCCCCTCAGAACAGACAACCGCAGCAGCTGCCAAATCGGATTCGGCGAGTCTGAAGTCCGGTGAGACACTCTCTATCGACACTTCTTTGCCCGTTGTGGCGCAACGCCCCGATCCCAAAAAACGGGCCCTGACAGACGAGGAAGTCAAGCAGGAAAAGCGCGCCAGCGAGCCACGCGAAGTCAAAATACTGGTCAAAGAACGCTCCTTCCGCAGAACTTCTCCCGAAAACGCACTGCTCGTCAATTACGACGACCTCGATTTACTCAAAATCATGAACATGGAGCCCGTGACTCCCGAGGCCCCCGAGTTGATGCCTGAATGGCTGAAAAATCTGGACGGAAAACGCATTCGCATTCGCGGGTTCATGTATCCCCCCTTTCAGCAGTCAGGTAATGAATATTTTCTGCTCGCGCGGGATAACCAGATCTGCTGTTTCGGTAAGAACCCGAAAATCTACGATCTGTTTCCGGTAATTATGCGCGAAGGCGTTACAGCCGACTATATCCTCAATCGCCCCTTTGATGTGGTCGGGGTTTTCCATATCAATGCGGAAAGCTTTGACGGAGAACTCGAACGCATCTACACGATTGACGATGCCATCGTCATTGATAAATAATGAAGAATCACACGACAAATAGCGAATCAAATTCGTTTCACCAATAACTGTTTTCTACCGCCACGAGGTTCGGCACATGACTGGTCTGACAAAGTATTTTAATAATCGTATTTTCCTGGCACTCATTTGTGGGCTGATCGTATTTACACAAACACCGGCCCTCACCGCTTGCCCCTTCTGTTCTGCTCCGTCACTCACATTGACCGAGCAGCTTTCGCAGTCCGATGTCGCCGTCCTCGCACAATGGTCCGAAGCGGAAAAGGGAACGCTGGAAAAAGCGGGCAAAACCGTATTCGAAGTCAAAGAAATTGTACGACAGTCAGACAAAGACAAACTCAAAGCCGGCGATCAGATCACCATCAATCGACATCGTCCCGGGAAGAAAGGTAACCTGTTTCTGCTGCTGGGAACCAAAGGAGCCGAAGTCGACTGGGGCGATCCCATCGAAGTCACCGAAACCAGCTTCCACTACATTTCACAGGCACCGGCACCTGAAATAAAAACGTCCAAACGCCTCAAATACTTCATGAAGTTTCTGGAATATCCCGACCAGATGATCTCCAACGACGCCTATGCGGAATTCGCAAATGCACCTTATGAAGATATCACCCCGCTCTCCAAAGAAATGCCCCGCGAAAAAATCCGTAAGTGGCTCATCGATCCGGATACACCGGTCACTCGTATCGGACTCTACGGTTTGTTGCTCGGGCTTTGCGGCACCGGGGAAGACGTCTCCTTCATGGAAAAGAAAATCAATGAGCCCACCAAAGAATTTCGCCTGGGCATCGATGGTGTCATTTCAGGATACCTGCTGCTGACTGGTGCGGACGGTCTGGATAAGATTGATGAAACGAAATTCGTACCCAAAGATGTCGCGTTCAGCGAAACCTACGCTGCCATGCAGGCCCTGCGGTTCATGTGGACTTACGGCGATGGTCGCATTGACAAAGAACGCCTGCGAAAATCCATGCAACTGCTGCTTGATCGACCGGAACTCACCGATCTGGTTGTCGCCGATCTCGCCCGCTGGGATGACTGGTCTGTTATCGACCGCCTGATGGACATGTATGGCACAGGGGATTACGACATCCCTTCGATTAAACGGGCCATCGTGCGGTACCTGCTCGTCGCATCCAAAGGCAAGAACAAAAAGGGAACGGGCCCCGATGCAGCCACCACCGAAAAAGCCAAAAAACTGCTCGACAAACTACGCAAGGAAGACCCTAAAACCGTCAAGAGCGCAGAGCGGTTCTTCTTCCTCAAATAAGAAGAGAGCATCTTTATCTCGCGCGAAGACAGCTGGAAGTTGTTAACATCCTCTTTTAACCGAAGGACCGGTTATGAACGTGCGAAAACGAACTGATGTCAACTGCGAAGCCATTTTTGTCCTCTGCGGTTTGCTGCTGATCTCAAACTTATCGCAGTTGGCGGCCTGTCCGTTCTGCCCGGGTCCTTCCACAACACTTTCCGAACAGCTGGCACAGGCGGATGTCGCCCTCCTGGGACAATGGTCGAACTCGGCGGCGGGAACATTCCAAAAAACGGGACGGACCAGCTTTGTAATCACAGAGGTGCTGCAGCAACCCCTGAAAAGCAATCTGAAAGCCGGCAATCTGATTACCCTCTCTCGACATTACGCAGGCAAACCAGGTGAGTTATTTCTGCTGACGGGAACGCGCGGGATCAGCCTGCACTGGAACGAGCCGATTGCGGTTACCAGCGCCAGTATTCACTATTTAAAACAGGCCCCCGCGCAGAAAGCAGAGACGACTGCCCGACTCCGCTATTTCCTGAAATACCTGGAGCACCCGGATCAGATCATCGCCAATGACGCCTTTGCGGAATTTGCGAATGCCCCTTTTGAAACCGTTACACCCCTTGCGGAAGAACTACCGCGCGAAAAGCTGCGCAGCTGGCTGGAAAACGAAAACACCCCCGTCCCTCGACTGGGCCTGTATGGCTTACTGCTCGGGCTGTGTGGCCAGGAGTCGGACAGTCAATTTATGGAAGCAAAGATCCGGATACCGGCCCAGGAGATCCGCATGGGCATCGGAGGCCTGATGTCCGGTTACCTGCTGCTGACAGGCTCCGTCGGTCTGGACAAAATCGATGAAACCAAGTTCAAAGATAAAACAGCCGCCTTCAGTGAAACCTTTGCCGGGATGCAGGCACTGTCATTCATGTGGACTTTTGGAGAGGATAAAATTGAAAAACGCCGCTTGAATCGATCAATGCGTATACTGCTGGAGCGACCCGAACTGGCCGATCTGGTGATCGCGAACCTGGCGCGGTGGGAAGACTGGACCGTCATGGAGCGTCTGGTCGAACTGTATGCTGCTGAAGACTACGATGTACGTTCGGTTAAAAAAGCGATCATTCGCTATTTACTGCTGGCTTCGCTTGTCCCGCCAACCAAAGCTGGTGGCAATGATGTTGAAACATCACGAAAAGCAAAGCAGTTCCTCGAACTACTGCGACTGACAGACCCCCAGACCATACAGAGTGCAGAGCGTTTCTTTCATCCCCCCCGCTGATTAGTCGGCATTTCGTTTTTTCGCTGTCGGAACGTTGTCAGCTGATATCGTCTTCCGCTAGAGTAACAATACCCGTTTTACCGTATCCGTGCACTGTTTAAGAGAAGAATCCTGATCATGCCTCGTGTCATCTGTACTGCTAAAATGTGTGAATTCGGACCGCATTTCGAAATCCTGCAGGCCGCCGGCTTCGACGTCGACACGGTTCCCACAGAAGTCGATCTCCGCAAAGAACCACATCGCGTGGTCGAACAGGTTCAGGGGTACGATGCCGTCCTTGCCGGTGCAGAAATCTATTCTCGCGAAGTACTGGAACAGCTGCCCGATCTGAAAGTCATCTCACGCTATGGCGTCGGCTTTGATGCCGTCGACCTGGCAGCCGCCGATGCACAGAATATTGTCGTCACCATTACACCGGGTGTGAATCATCACTCTGTCGCGGAACAGGCATTCGCTCTGCTCATGGGCATCGCCCGCATGACACGCACACAGGACCGTGCCGTTCGCAGCGGCGAATGGGAACGGGAGTTAACACCACGCGTCTGGGGCAGCACGATCGGCATCGTCGGCCTGGGTCGTATCGGTCAGGCTGTTGCCACCCGTGCCATCGGTATGGGAATGCATGTACTGGCTTACGATCCTTACCCTAATGAAGAATTCGCCAAAACGTATCAGATTAAATTGCTCAGCCTCGAAGAACTGTTGAAACAATCAGACTATGTCACCCTGCATCTGCCTGTCACCCCCGAGACCATCGACATCATCAACCGGGATACACTCGCCATCATGAAACAGGGGTCCGTGCTGATCAATACCGCCCGCGGGGGACTGATAGACGAAAATGCATTAGTAGAGGCGCTTGAATCAGGGCATTTACGGGGCGCAGGACTCGATGTCTTCAAAAAAGAACCATTGCCTGTTGAAAGTCCGCTGATCAAACTGGAAAATGTACTGTTAAGCTGTCACACCGGCGGACTCGATCAGGAATCGCATCGGGACGCCTATGCGATGGCGGCCCAGAATATCGTCAAACTGCACCAGGGTGAATGGCCCGTTGAATGTGTCATGAATCTGAAAGAGACAACCGGCTGGAAATGGTCCTGATCAGTCGACTGCCTGACCGGAAACAACCATTCTGAACAACATTTTTTTGTATCACGGTCAATCGCGTACACCGCTTTCATGTGAGAAACTGGACGAATCCATTATGACATCTCCTCACTCCAGTTTTTTGAAAATCAGTCCTCATATTTCTGTCTTGCCATTAATTCATGGCAGTGGTGACTTCGCGATCGAAGTCCGCCGCGTAATGCTTAATAATGAGTTTGACTGTCTGGCCGTGCCTCTCCCCGCTTCGTTTCAGGAGAATGTGGAACGAGCCATCACTTTTCTCCCCAGTATTACCGCCGTAGTACAGGAAGAGCCTTCGATCTCGGGTTCCGCTCCCTGGGAAGAGAATGATGACGACGATGATGTACAACGACTTTGCAGTTATGTGCCCATCGATCCCTGCCAGGGTGTCATCGCAGCGCTCCGCATCGCCATGATGGAACACATCGACCGGCACTTCATTGACCTGGAGACACAGCGGTTCGAAAGCATCTCTACCTCTCTCCCCGATCCCTATGCGTTAAAAAAAGTTCCCCTGGAAAATTTTGCCGCTGCGGTCTTACCGGCTCTTAAAAAACTTCCGGAAGGTCAGCCACTCAATCGCTGTGTGATGATGGCCCATCGCTTGCGGGAACTGGAAAAGAAATACAAGTCAATCCTGCTGGTCTGCTCGCTTTCCGACTGGCCTTGGATTCACGATGCCTACATCGACCAGCTGCCCCTGGAAGTCGAAGATGAAGAAGTCAACGAAACCGCTATCTACACAGCGGATTCAGAAACATTGCTGTTCATGCTCGGCGAACTCCCCTATATCACAGGACTGTATGAATCTGCCCGTTCTGAACTGGAAGATGACGAAAATCTCTCCGTGGACGGAATCAAAGAGCTGGCGCTGACAGCACGCGACCGTTATCGACTCGAACTGAAATCCAAAGGCCGCAAGATCACACCCAAGCTGCTGTCAGTCTACTTTCGTTATGTGCGCAACCTCTCGCTCATCGAACGCCGGATGACCCCTGATCTCTACACTCTGGTCAAAGCCGCACAACAGGTGGCCGGCGATCAGTTCGCTATTCAGATCGCGGAAACCGCGCGGGAATACCCGTTCGTGCATCTGCTCCCTTTTGAAAAGCTGACCTTCGGCATTGAACAGGCCCAGCTTCCCAACGGTACCATGCTGGAAATAAGCAATCGTCTGCCCGGCAGTCTTATCTCGTGGCGGAATTGTGAACTCACTCCCAAACCTCCCAAACCCCAACAGGATGAATGGGAAATGAAATGGGATCCCTTTAAACAATGCAGCTGGCCTCCCGAAGATGTCGCCATCGAAAAATTTCGCACGAGCGTCAAAGACCATGCTTTGAACCTGCTGGGCGTCGATCTGGCGCGAACCGAAAAATTCACCACCAGCATGAAAGACGGACTCGACCTCCGCGAAACGCTCCGGAACTGGCACACGGGAGAAATTCACGTCAAAGTTCTTCCCCCCAGTCGCGGCAAACTCGATTGTGTGATCATGCTGTTCGACTCCCCCGCTGATCCTCGCGATTATCCCTATCGGCTCACCTGGCATGCTGAGCATCAGGACGAATCAACCCTTGCTTTCTTCGGCACCGACTATCGCAAAGAGATGGTCGGACCAGGCATCGGGATGGCGACCTACGGCGGTGCCCTGTTTCTGTTCCCCCCGCGACCCGTGCAGGATATCTGGAACGACTTCCAGTTCGACTTCGTCGATACACTCGAAGAACGCCTGCTGGTCGCCGCCTGTCACTACAGTCAGGAACCACACATTGCCGTGCTGAGTGAAGCCCCCCCGGGAATCGGCTGGCGCAGACTCGCCAAACGTTACCAGAAAAAACTGATCCATGTTCCCCTCGGACGCTTCAGCCAGGAAACCATCCAGCAGTTGAGGATGTTCCACGTCCTTAACGGTCAAAATATCCGCAGTTTTGCAGCCCATTACATCAGAAAAGCCTGATTCGTTCTCTACAAATCAGTACGAGTGGCTACAAACGGCATATAATTAGTTTTTTTAATTAAATGCCCTCGGGCTTGGTTTTACCGTGTTCATTGCCTTCCAAACCTATTAGAATACAGTTTGTTTTAAATTATTATCCTGCGATACCTTCACTCCCATCTCAACGGAGAACCAGACTATGTCCGATTCGGTTAATCGTCGTACTTTTCTCGGTCAATCGGCGGCGGCAGCCACTGCTGCGAGCTTCGCGGCACCGGCCATCCTTTCCGCTGCTAATAATGCCCCCAGTGAAAAAGTCACCATTGGCATCATGGGGATGCAACGTGGGCTTGCTCTCGCTAAAATCTTTGGCTCCCTGGATGGTGTCGAAATCAAATATGTCTGTGATACAGATGATACCCGTCTGACCAAAGCTGCCAAAACAGTCGAAAAAGCGACTACAAAGGCACCACAGGCGATCGGGGACTTCCGCAAAATTCTGGACGACAAAGAAGTCGACGCCCTGATCGTCGCCCCCCCCAACCACTGGCATTCCCCCGCCACCATCCTGGGTTGCTCCGCAGGCAAAAACGTCTATGTCGAAAAGCCCTGCAGTCATAACCCCAAAGAAGGCGAAATGATGGTCGCCGCTGCCCGCAAAAACAAAAAAGCGGTTCAGATGGGTAGTCAGCGCCGCAGCAGTGAATCCATCCAGGAAGGGATTCAGAAAGTCAAAGAAGGCGCAATCGGCGATGTCTATCTCGCGCGTGCTTTTTACGAAAGTGCCCGCGGCCCCATCGGCACAGGCAAGCCAGCCGCGGTCCCCGGCGATCTGAATTACGATCTCTGGCAGGGACCTGCTCCCCGTCAGAAATACGTGGATAACCTGATCCATTACAACTGGCACTGGTTCTGGAAGTATGGCAACGGCGAACTGGGCAATAATGGTGTGCACTCTCTGGACCTCTGTCGCTGGGGTCTGGATGTCGACTATCCAACCCGCGTCGTCTCCAGCGGTGGTCGCTACGCCTTCGACGATGATCAGCAGACCCCCGACACACATGTCGTCGGTTACGAATTCGGTGACAACAAACAGATCACCTGGCAGGGTACCAGCTGCAATCGTCATAAGAATGACTTTGTCACCTTCTTTGGCAGTAAAGGGACTCTGATTCTCGGTATCTCCGGTGGTTACCGCATTCTGGACGCCAAGGACAAAGAAATAGAAAAAGTAGACGGCAACCAGGGATTGCGGGAACACGCTCAGAACTTCATTGATGCGATCCGCAATAATGAACCACTTAACCTGAATGCCGAAATCGAGATTGGCCACAAGAGCACACTGCTCTGCCACTTGGGAAATATCGCACACCGCACGGGTCGCACGATGACCTGCGATCCCACCAACGGTCACATCCAGAATGATAAAGAAGCCATGACCCTCTGGACCCGCGAATACGAACCAGGCTGGGAACCCAAAGTTTAAGCTTCCAGCAATAGACGAAACTCAAGGGAGTCGGTCATAGATCGACTCCCTTTTTTAATGCGCTCGCGACAGATATGAAAAAACACCCTCAATCGATTGTGACTGAAGGTGTTTTAAACTGTACTACAGTTAGAGTAGAACGATTTTCAAAGCTTGTCAGCCAGTTTTTTGGCGGCATCCTTAATCTGCTTCGGATTCGTCATGGAACCCAGTTTTTTCGCCTCTTCTGCCAGTTCAGGCTTTCCAGCCTCTTCCAGACTTTCAGGAATACCAAAGAAACTACTGTCGACGACTCCGGATTCGGCAATCGCGTTCAGGCTTGTTTTGACAGCAGATAAATCCTTAGCGGCTGGGGCTTCCTGATTGGCAGGCGATGTTTCACCCGTCCCTCCTCCTCCACAACCGACCAACATGAAACTCAGTATCACACAGGCATAACCCAGTTTATACATCTTGAATGACCCTTTCTAAAGACTTGTAACAACGGTGTTTTACTCATTCTGATTATACGAAAGAAAATCAGCCCGGCAACGGAGGTTGCCGAGCTGATTGCTCAAAGTCATTAAGCAAGCACAGGCTTACTCATTGATGCTGACAGAAGCACCGTCGGCAATTGCTCCCAGTCGCTGCCAATTCAATAAGTCAATATTATCTGACACGAAGTGCACAGAACCATCAGCCATCAGCACATGGGCACCGCCGGTATGACGACTGCGTGCTGCCTGAGCGGCAGGAGCATCACCACCAGCGTGACCACCGTTACCAGTGCTGCAGTCATTATTAGGTGAATTCGGTGTGTTCCAGGTATTGAACCAGCACTCATCTGCTCGCATCCACCGTGATCCACGATGCACATAAAATGCGCCTGCGGAAGCACAGGATGCACCATGAGTCGCCAAGGCTGACTGTGAGGGGAAGGTCGTGTTGTTACCACCTGCGAAGGAAACATTCCGCTGAACATCACCATTTTCACTGAAAGCAGAGGAATTGTTAGATCCCACAATGCGTTCGCCCATGGCAACCACATTTGAGGTCCCATCAAGGATGTCAGACACGCGAGTGATGATGGAGTAACGGGAGAATCCGTTTTGAGAATTCAACGAAACGTTCCACCCCAGACAGGGACCTGCCGACATGTAGTAGTTCAAGTGCCCTTCACCATAGTTGGTATATCGTGGGTCGGAAGGACAACGGAATACACCAATACCAGCATTGCGATTGTTGGTGTTAGGAGCCTCTTCACAGGAAAACTGGAAATCGAACTGGTTGTAGATCGATGCCTGATCCAGGAAAGGCAGCAGCATCGCCTGCTGGCTGAAACCGGTCCAGGGTCTGATTCCGGGAGAACTTCCATGATAATAAGCAGCCAAGGTCATCTGGCCGAAACAACCATGACTTTCATGATAATTGTGTAAAGCTAACCCGAACTGCTTCAGATTATTCTTACACTGTGAACGACGGGCCGCTTCCCGCGCCTGTTGCACCGCTGGTAGCAGCAGCGCAATCAAAATTGCAATGATTGCAATAACAACGAGCAATTCAATCAGCGTGAAAGCTCGTCTCCTTAGTAGGTGTTTCATGTGACTCTCCTGCAGGATAAAAGAAAAAAGCAATATGCGCCAATCAATATAAAAAACAACGCCCGTGTAAAATCTATATTGGCGGCTCGCATGAAAAGAGTGCTGGACTCTGCTCAATGCATATTCCAGCATCGTCTATCTTATGAATTTTTCTTTATAATTCAATATTTTCCACACAAATATGTAGTCAAATTAATTCACATTTACGCAGGATTGTTTTTTTAAAGTATTTAATTATATAGACTTAGTAACAACCGACCACCCATTCACCTTGTACTCGCAACTGAACAGAGTGTCGCGATTTTGATACTTTTCAGGGGTTACCTGAACTCAAATCTGCCCCAATAGAGACTGGCTCCTCTAGTAGATGAGTAGCATTTAACTGCAGCGATTTCACTTCCTGCCGAATTCCTGACGGCCAGTAAACTGATAAGCCATCTACTGTTACACCTTCAGGGATACCCCAGTGAACCCGCAGATCACCAGAAGAAAGATAACTCCCTCCTCCTTTCACCTGTCTTACCTGATCTCCCAAGGAAGTATGCAACACCAGCCGTGCCCCGACGGCATCTCGATTACTTCGAGTACCGATCAAGCGCACGAATATCCAGTTTCCCTCGGCCTGGGTTGTATTTTTGAGAATCGCGGGAGGATCGCTGAAATTCGAGACTGCCAGATCGAGATTTCCATCATCGTTGAAGTCTGCCAGCGCCAACCCTCTGCCGGTATGCGACTGTCCCAGATAGGAACTCTCATCATATTGGATCTGCGCAAATCGCCCTCCCCGATTTTCCAAATAGAGGGGTTTCTGTCGAAAAGGAGAGTTGAGTGAGTAGTACGCAACATGCCCGTTGATCACAAACACATCTTCATCCCCATCCAGGTCGAAGTCGGCACAGACCGTTCCAAACCCTACAAACAGTGTCCCGATCGAAGTGACTCCCGTATCATTACTGACGTGCAGAAACTGGGCATCCCCATCATTCCGATACAAGGCAAACGCTTCTTTCTCGTAGTTCGCAACCCACAGATCTAATAACCCATCCCGGTTATAGTCCATGATATCCACGCCCATGCTCCCGTTTGGCGTCGCCCGGTCATCGACGGCTGCACCATTGATGATGCCTGCTTCTTCGAGTCTCCCCTGCCCGTCATTCAGGTAAAGAAAATTCTCCACCGCATCGTTACAGACATAAACGTCCAGGTCATTATCATTGTCCAGGTCGGCCATGATCACCCCCAGCCCTTTGCCTTCAGGTACCAGCCCCGCTTCATCGGAAGCATCATAAAATGTCCCATCACCCCGGTTATAAAAGACCAGATCCCTCACTCCTTTAAATGAGTGAGGAGAACAGACATCTGGCACCCCTGGCGTGAGATGACACTCCGGATGATTCTGAAAAGACCAGTCAGCATATTGCGCCAGATAGAGATCCAGCAAACCATCGCCATTCAAGTCCCCCCAGCCGGCACTCGATCCCCAGAAACAGTCCCGCAGACCGGCTTCAATAGAGGTTTCTTCAAACGTGCCATCACCCATATTGCGCCAGAGAATCGAACCGCCATATCCGGTGACAATCAGATCCTGAAAGCCGTCATTGTCATAGTCCCCCGCCGAACATCCATTGCTGTAAAAAGCAGACAGATCCATCCCTGCCTGAGTAGTTCGGTCCTTGAACTTGAGCTCCCCTTCATGTCGCAGGAGAATCGAGGGATATCCTCTCGTTGTTTTTTCCTCAAAAGTACCACCGCCCGTATAGAACAGATCGAGTTTGCCATCACGGTCGTAGTCAAAGACCGCCGTACCGCCGCCCAGGGTTTCCAGAATCGCCAGTTCTTCCGCATCTCTGCCGTTACGATACACAAAATCCGATTTCTGCTCAGGCCAGACATCCACAAATTCGGGACGTACGTCTGTTGCAGCGGGCGGGGAGGAAATTTGACCTGTTGCCTCTTGTCTGGTCTGCTGTACTGTTTCTGCAGACTCAGTCTGGCAACCACTGACCCACAGACTTAACCCGGCGCACAGCAGCATTAAGAGACTTCGACAAGACAGCCAATGTCCGTCGCGAGAATTCGGAAAAAGATTGAGCAACAAAATCATGTTCATCAGGGACGGGATTTTTCTTTCTGTTGAAGTAATTGGAAATAACTGAGTAACCGCCGGTCAATTAATTTTTACCTTGGCCTTCAGACTATGGAGTCTGTTCCGGCTTTGTGTCTGAAGCATCTGCCTGTTTACGATGTAATTCTGCCAGCCTTTGAAAATTCTTGCCACGTGACTGATTGCTTTCATAATACCGAGCCAGTTCTATATGCGCTCCGAGGTGATCCGGCTGGTACAGTAACACGCTGTTGAGCCAGACGACCCCCTGCTCTTCGGCGACATAGTTCAGATACATTTTCCCGATCTGAAACCGCAACTCAGGATCAGCGGGTTTCAGTTGAACCTGATCGAGCAACTGCTGAATATTTGCCAGCGCATCATTGGTCTCCTTGATCACCCGGCTGAGTTCTTTTGCTTCTGTCTTCCTGCCCAGGCGACTGTAAACCAGAGCCAGTGAATTCTTGATTCCCAGATCCAGCGGATTGGCCTTAGCGGCAGGCTCCAGCCATTTCAGGGCCGCTTCATAATTTTTATCTGCCAGCTCCAGATTCCCCATCGCCAATTGAGCCGCCGTACGCCCCTCAAACTTGTGATCTCCCATCGCCTGGTATTCAGCCTGCAGCTGCTCGACACTCAACGCCAGAACTTCCCGCAACAGTTGCTTTGCCTCATCATTCCTGTTCATCAATCGCAAACAGCGTGCGATGCCGACTTTGGCCGGAGATTGATTCTCGGTGGAGTCGATGGCCCGCTGGTAATATTCCAGCGCCTCTTCTGTTTTTTTCAATGTCAGCTGAATTCGTCCCAGGCTGTAAGCAGCCGCTGCATACCCGGGATCTTTTTTTAATGTCGTCTGATATTCCGTAATCGCCTCCTGCCAGCCAAGCTTGTGCTCATACATTTTGCCTCGCATGAAATTCGGCAACGGATCATTCGGAAAATCTGCTTCCCACAGCTCGAGGATCTGCAACGCATCGTTGAACTGGTAATTCAAAATACAACTGTTGACATAGGTCTCACAGATATCCTGCACATTGCCTTCTGGTTCGATCAGCATTTCACTCAGATGCATCTGGAGATCTGAATTATTTCCAATCTGTGCTTTGAGTAGCCATTGCTCCTGTTGAAACGCATTCGTCGAACCTGCCAGTTCATAATAGTCTTTCAGCGCAGCATAAGCCTGTTCCATATCTCGTGACTTCCGATAAGCACGAGCCAGCAGAATCCTGGTTCTGGCATTCTGATCATCCAGTGCCTGCGCGTAACCAAGCCATTTCAACGACCGTTCCGGATCACGGGCCAGCAGATTTGATTCCGCACGGTTCTGCAGAAAATCGATCCAGAACCCCCGCGCCCACAGGGGTGAACTCAACACGACTATCAACAATCCAGCTGACAGTAGCATCCGTTTTTTTTGTGTCGTGGAAATGGATTTGTCTTGAGCTTTGTCACTCACGTTACTTGTCAATCGAACAGAGAACCTGTGCTATCAGGCAGGAATAATGAGAAAGAAGCATCGTTGCTTCGCTTGAATAATTTTAGAGGCCCCGCGAATGCATTTCCTGCCCAAAACAGACAATGACCAGCAAAAATACTGATTTAGGCCTGGTTCAGGTCGGTTACCATCCCTGCAGGAATCAACGCCATCCCATTGTAGTGAACACTGCGAGACCTTTCTTGAGCGCACTGCCCCGCATGTATTACGTTTATTAAACCCTCGTCGTTGGTTCTGTGCCCACATGGTTAAATAGTTAATTAAATTTAAAGTGAATATAATCCGATTCAATTCGCCCGTTGTTCCCGGTAGTATCGGATAGACTACCTGGAGCGCATCACATTTAATCATCGCGTCTCTCAATCGATTAGACTCGCTCCAAATGGCCTTGGAGACGCTACAGTAAAACTGGACACAGTCTAGTGCTTTGTCAAGCTACAAATTGAGGGTTGGGGGTGTTGTTTACGTGCTCCGTTGTCGCACTCTCGTGATATCTATCAACCCAAATTATAAAAATGACACTCCACTAGTTGAATCAACACACTTTTTATGTACTGATACCAGGCAGATCGACAGTCTGTGTTTTCATTCCGCGAGCCATTCTCCATGAAATCTTATTTGCTCTTACTCTGCATGCTTTTCATTCCAGCTACCATTTCAGCAGCAGAAATCCAACAGATCTGGCTGACGCATCGCTCACATCAACCGGATAAAATCGTAGTCAACTGGTCCACATCCCTGCCCGGTAACTCCATTGTGTACTTTGGCCTGACCCCTGATTCCATGACAACGGTCAAGGCAGAAGGCTCTACGACACTACATCATGTGGAAATCCCACTCACCGCGCGAGATGCTCTTTACCACTATCGGGTCCAGACGGGAAATCAGTTTTCCGACCTGGCGACCTTCAAAGCATATCCCACTGATTCGCTCCGCGTTGCCATCGTTGCAGACTGGCAGTCGCGCCCCGATCTTTCGAGTCTGTTGAAAGACAATGTCCATCTACTGCTGACCGCCGGGGACAACATCAGCAATCTCTGGCAGACCTGCGGCCCTGGAAAGCCAGACTGCATTCAACCCTACCTCGACCTGATCGGCGCTTATCCAGAACTGTTTCGATCGACGCCCTTTATGCCAATCCTGGGAAATCATGACCGGGAAGTGTATCCCCGAGGTAAAAAGCCGCCGAAACATGCCGTCTATGATGTGGATGCTACCGCCTTTCGCCGCTTCTTTGAACTACCTGATGAAGAATGGAAATGGAAATATGACATCCCTGATTTTAATATCCTGTTCGTCGGCCTTGATTTCAATCACATTTCCGATCTCGGCTCCACCTGGCAGACCTGCCACCCCCTGAATCGGGATTCAAAGCAATATTGCTGGTACGAATCTATTACGCAAAATCCTCCCGGGCATCTGGTGACACTCTATAACGAGCGCAATGCCACCATGCGTAATCAACTTCAGGGAGACTGGGAGCGACTGTTCCAGCGTGGAACGCTCTGTGTGACCGGATTCGGTTATTTTGCCGAACGGGCCGAAGCTGGTGGAGTCACATATTACAATACTTCCCTCAGCGGCACAGGGGCGCAGTACGCCGACCCGCATGCAAAATTTCTGGCCGGCAAAGACAGCTATCTGCTGTTGCACAGTGATCGAAATTCGGGTGTGCTGACCGTGGAACTGAAAAGTCTGAAAAATGAAGTGCTGGATCGCCAGCGTTTTCCCCCGCGATCAAAAAAGTAATCTGATCTGCAGATGTAGTTTTCTCGCACCAGTCCCGTCCTGATACGAATGGCCTGCAATAGGTTACTCATCTGCCCCGAAAGAAAACTGATGATTCAGTTCTGGTATCTCATCGGGAACAGAAAAGTACATGTCATCCCGGGTTTTTTCCTGACGACTTAATTTGTGCAGCTGATCGGGCTGCAGCGCATGCGGCATCAGTGAACAGCCGGTCAAAAACAGTGACAGACCGGGAAGAACCAGTATCAGACACACTCGAATCGGAACGTTCATTTTGATATTTCCATAGGGAGAATTAACAGCTTGTCCGTCTGTAAGACGTCAGTCCTGCGCACTCTGATGCGGATTCAAATCGCGTTCCGGAATATGATCGGGAACGGAGAAATAAGTGTCCTGGCGGGGTGCCGGACCACGATTCAGTTTATGCCACTGACCGGGCTGCAGCGCATGCGGCAACATTTCACAACCGGAGGCAAAGAAGGACAGGCTGGGAATGATCACTATGATGAGTGCTTTTGAGAGAACTTTCATTGAGAGAATCCCGTTTAATTTTCTAGAGTTTGTTCAATTCACTTTCACGCCTTTCCGACTCAATCCAGACGCTTTACGCAGAACGGAAACGCACCTGAACAGGCGATGATTCCCTTCACTCGCGCGCAGGCAAAAAAGGCGAACCTGTTGCTCGTCTTTCAAAAAAGTGAATTTCAAGGGTGACTATTTGGATTGAGAAGTGAGAGATGAGACACGGATTCTAGTCAGACACCACCAGACTGCCAATACCGTTTTACATGCAAAATCTGCCGGTCAAAATGTTATCCCGGTGTTTTTTGATTGCGATATTCCTGCAACTGCTGTTTTAACTGTATCACCAATGCCATTGCAGATTCATTTTCGGGCATAAAACGGCTGCTGGCATACTTCTGATACCACTGCGACACAGTCTGATTCTGAATCCGTCGGGAAAACTGCGTCAATGTTTCACCAGGCTTCCGGACCAGTTTCTGTTTTACCAGCAGGCGATCCATCTGCGCCAGCAGCAGATGCAGTTCCTGAATATGGACCGGATTTTGCTTAAAGGCAGCCCGCTCCTGTAATATTTTCAAAATGAGACGAAACATCCACTGAAAAACAAACCAGAGCACCACCCCCAGAACCAGCAGCAACAAAGGCAGCTGCGCTTCCGACAATGCCAGGAGCCACTGGCCCTGCTGTAATGCTGTTTTCAGGCGGGCGAACTGGCCGATAAAGGCTTCCCAGTACTGGCGTGTTCCACTGGGTGCATAATATTCAGGTTGCCCCGCAGCAGGTGTCGACTCTACGGTCACCCAGCCACGTTCTGTATCCCAGGCTTCAACCCAGGCATGAGCATGTCGATTTCGGGCCACCCAATACTGATCGTAATGATTTCGCTCCCGCACAATATAACCAGTAACATACCGGCACGGAACACCAGCCAGCCTTAACAGTAACGCGGTCCCGGATGCAAAATACTCGCAGTGGGCTTTGGGCTTTTCCAGTAGGAAGTAGGTAATGGGATCGACTCGCGGCGGTATTGAAATCCCCAGTCCATACTCATAGTTATTCTGAAAGTACGCTTGAACCCGTTCGATCTTCGCAGCCGGTGTCTTACAGCCTGCAAAAACCTCTTGTGTCAGTATCTGAATCTCTGACGAAATATTGTAAGGTACCTGCAACAGCCGCTTCAAAGCCTGTTCCGATTCGGGACGATGTGGCAACTGGTGACGCGGATAATAAAGCGAGTAGGGAAATCCACTTTCCATTGAACGCGATGTCAGGATATCCTGGCTGTCAAACTGCACGCTGTCGGCAACGGCATAAACCAGTGGCGTGTTCAGGGGAGCAAAAATATGCCCTGGCACTTCAGACCAGACCTGATATTCGATCCAGTTTGATGACTTGGCCTGCCCGATCTGAAACCAGGTTCCATCCTGAGGCACGGTAGCCTGCACACCAGCAGGAGGAACCGCAATGATGGCAGCATTATGATTTCCAATTTCGGAATGCCACTCGGAGTTGAAAAACTGCACGAAGGCCCGCCCGCGAAAGTAGCCTGGCTCATCAGTTGACTGCACGCGCAGTTTGACCTGCTCAGCCCCCGCATCAAACTGTTTACTCAGACTCCCGAGTCGTGAAATCGTCGAAAATCCGGCACGCGATGCCACTCCTCCTGTTCGCGGTTCGATCAGCCGGTAATACAACTGATCCAGTTCGCGTTCGTACCGATCTAAACCCGTCGCCGTCAACCAGCCCATCAGACAGATCACCCCGAAAATACCAGCTCGAATCATATACACTGACCAGCGTTTCTTCACCGTCTTGACGGGCTTCCGCACTGCATGTCCAAACTGATAGAACACCCCCGTCAACAGGATGTAACCAAAGACCAGTACCTGGTAATACTGGCCCTTCGATCCATAAACTAAAATGTCTCCGATCAGAATAAACGTTACGATTCCAAACAGAGGAAACGAATTTGGCAGAAAACGGTCAAAGTGACTGTCGAACATCTGACGCAGTTGCACGGTGATGACAAATTGCGCCGCTGCATAAGCCAGAGGTGTGCGGATCGCCAGACGGTCCAGGCCAAATTCATGCTGATACATCATGTATTTGGCCATAAACAGAATGGCCAGAATGCTGGTCGTCCAGAATACCTGACGTCGTGAAAACGGATACCGTAGCAGAGCAGCATACGAGAGCGCAGCCAGTAAGATGATACTGAAAGGGAAAAACAGTGTCTCAGATAGAATTCCGAAAGTAGCACATTCCAGGCTGATCATCGTAAACGCGATAGTACGTTGCCCATTCATACCGATTCCACCTTCCCCCTCGCGATGTCGTCCGGGGTAAACTGGTAAGCGGGTCCAAACTCATCCGCATTATAAGGCAGGGTCGTTTCACCTTCATGAATGATGATGGCCTTCAGACTCGAACCGGAATCCAGAACGGCGCGTGCCATCTGCTCCCGCTGTTCGTCCCAGTCCAGAAAAATGCAAACGGCTGTCGAGACATTGGACAACTCTTCAAAGACAGCCGGACCAATCGTCTCGAACGGATCATCCAGACAGCGGTCTACACATGACAGGATCTCCAGTACATTGTCAAAGTGCGCGGTATGCCGGCCGGCACGAAACACATACAACTCCGGGCCCGCAGCGAACAGATCGATCAGATATTCTCCGCGCGACAGAGCATCTGCAATCGATGCTGTCAGACTGATTCCCGCTTCGAGAACATTCATTGGCTGCTTCTCAGTAGAAATGGGCTGATATCGCTGACCAATTGCTTTCAGCTTCTCAATCAGCCACGGATCGGGGGGCATATAAGTATCCAGAATCAAAGCAACCCGACAATAATATTCTTCTTGATACTCTCGGACCACAGGCTTACCCAGCCGCGCCCACGAACGAAAATCCAGACGCCGGGCGGGCTCACCCGGGACATATTCCCGGTTTCCAACATACTCCGGTGATTCACCCACGTTGGATGTCAACGCGATTCCTCCCGGTTGGAACTTGCTCCCCACTGGCAGATCGACACTGGTCAACTGATGAAAAGCAGGCAGTACCAGCAGTGATTTTCCAGGTAATGCCGCATTTCCGGAACGATTAAGATGAAACGGGAACAGCGTATGAACGCCTAGCTTAGGCAACGCGTAAAATCCGCGCTGCGGGGCATTGATAGTGACAGTAACATCGACCGATTCCCCTCGCGACAGACATCCCAGTGTGTCGTCTCGATCCGTCTGCGACAGTGGTCGTTCCAGCCAGCGAAATGCAACGGCCATATCATAAATGGGAAACCAGCCCCGGTTCGTCACGGTGAAATGTCCGACGGCTGGCTGGCCGGCGGTCGTCTGAGCAGGAAAATCCCCCTTCAGATCACAGCGGGGACGAAAGATCCACGAAGCGATTCCGTCTACCAGAATCAACGCCATCAGCACGCTGAACAGGTTATAAATGGGGACGGAAACAGAAATTGTGCCGATGCCTGACAGAAAGAATCCAAACAGCAGGATCTTCCCCGGATAGGTCATGCGATAATACCAGTAATGCTTGTGCATCCGCACGAGCAGCAGGCGATTGGTAAAGGAATCTTTTTTTCTGATCTTCGATGAATAAGGATCGTATTCCGAGACATGCATAACTGAATCAACGTTTCACTTTGATAGATCCGGGCTGCCTCCGTTCGAATCACCTTGATCATTCATAATCGGGCTACGTAGGCACTTTTACTTTATTCACGATATCCTTCACGACATCCAGTTTGGTAATACTGCTGTATTTTGCTTTCGAGGTTAAAATCAGCCGGTGCGCCAACACATACTCAGCCATATGCTGCACATCATCTGGCAATACATAATTTCGACCTTTCAGAAACGCAATTGCCTGGGATGCCCGAAACAGCATCAGCGAACCACGGGGGCTGACGCCTAATTTTAATCGGGGATCATTGCGCGTGGTATTCACCAGGTCAATCATATAGCGAGCCACACTTTGATCAACGTGTACCGTTTTCACCTGGTCCTGCATTTGAACCACTTCCTCGTGATTCAAAACCCGTTCCAGATGGTCGACTGGATGCTCCGTCGACTGCGAAAATAAAATATCGATTTCATTTTCTGCATCAGGATAACCCAGCTGCAGGTGAATCAGAAAGCGGTCCAGCTGCGCTTCCGGCAGCGGGTACGTGCCGTGAAAGTCAACCGGATTCTGCGTCGCCAGCACGAAGAAAGGAGAAGGCAACAGATAACGCACGCCTTCAATCGTCGCCTGGGCTTCACTCATCGCTTCCAGCAACGCAGACTGTGTCCGCGGAGAAGCACGATTGATTTCATCTGCCAGCAGAATATTACAGAAGATCGGTCCTTCCCGGAAATGAAACGTGCCATCCACGGGATTATAAATCGAAGAACCAAGAATATCTGTCGGCAGTAGATCAGGAGTAAACTGCACCCGGTTGAAAGGGACGTCCAGAGAGCGGGCCAGTGCTTTAGCCAGTGTCGTCTTACCAGTGCCGGGCACATCTTCCATCAGGACCGAACCGTTCGAGAGCAACGCCACCATCATCATGTCGATGCTCTCTGATTTCCCACGTATCACGCTGCTCAGATTTTTTCTTAACAAACTTAGCATCTGAATGAATTTTTCGCTTTGCTCCGGCAACGTGGACTGCGCCATACGAATTCTCAACCATTTATTCTGTTAGATCAGGGAAATGCAGATGCTGATTGCACCTTCGATTCGTGTGTTCCATCACAAAGGCAAGGGATCTATTGGATTATAGCAGATCACAGCAAAATGAAAGCACTCTCACAAAAATATTTCACTTGAATCAAAATCAAATTTGAATATTCCATGAAGATCCACTGCCGCTTATGAGCCAGGTCGCCAGGGTGCCGGTCCACCTGGTTTCGCTTGAAGAAACTTTGCATCGGTCTCCTGGTACCACTTGTGAAGCTGCTTGCGCATCGCAGAGACACGCTCCGGATACTTCGCCGCCAGATCCTGCTTCTCACTTTGATCTTCTTTCAGATGGTACAGGTGCACCTGTCCGTCTTCGAATCGTTCAATCAGTTTCCAGTCACCCACACGAATCGCACCGCCGGGAATGCCTCCCTGATTGGAATAATGCGGGTAATGCCAATACAGGGCATCCCGTTTCAGCGGTTCCTTTCCCTGCAGTAATCGTTTCAGACTCACACCGTCCAGATGCTGTTTCGGCTTCAGAGGCAGTCCTGCCAGATCCAGAATCGTGGGATAAAAATCGGTCGTAATCACAGGTTCCTCGCAGACGCTGCCCGACTCCGTTTCCCCTGGCCAGCGAATCAGAAACACTTCCCGGATCCCCCCTTCATACAGCCAGCCTTTCCCTCCGCGTAAAGGCAGGTTGGATGTGGGTGAACCCTCCGATGTACTCAGCCCCCCATTATCAGCGGTCAACATCACCACCGTATTCTCAGCCACCCCCGACTCTTCCAGCTGACGCAGCACTTTACCGACCGCTTTATCCATCGACTCCACCATCGCCGCATACACGGCATGATTCTGCAGGATCCGTACACGTCGCTGCTCATCGACGGGAAACACCTGCTCTTCGTCTGCGAACTCTTCCTGATCGCTCAGCCCCAGTCGTTTTGCTTTTTCTTTGTATTTGGTCACCAGCGGACCAGGCCCCATCAACGGAGTGTGTACTGAATAAAAGGCGAGATAGGCGAAGAACGGTTCATCCCGGTGTTCATCTATAAACTGAGCCGTCTCGCTCGCCAGGCGATCGGGTAGATGCTCTCCCTTCGGCCCATCCGTCAAACGGGGGTTTCCATAAGGTGAGAAATATTTTCCCCCACCATATGGACCGCCACGATGCCAGCCGCCACGGTTAATGTCAAAACCCTGTTTTTCAGGCCAGAACTCTTGCGTCGGTCCCAGATGCCACTTGCCTGCGAAAAATGTGGAATATCCGTGTTCTTTGAGTGCCTCTGCAATCGTCGTTTCGCTTAAGGGCATTTTGTCGTTGAGTGGCGCAGGCAGGAATTTCCCGGCTCGCTTCCCCGAAAAAAAGTTCGTCGCATCCACGCGGGTCGGATATTTTCCCGTCATAATGCTGTAACGCGTCGGACTGCAGACCGGATTGGCCGCGTATCCGTTGGTAAACCGCATACCGGTCTGCGCCAGTTGATTGATATTTGGCGTCTCATAAAAAGTCTGCGGATTATTGCAACCCACATCCATAAACCCGAGGTCATCCACCAGGATAAACACAAAGTTCAGCGGTTTTTTCTGCTTGGTTTTCTCATCAGCAGACAACGGCATGTCTGCCAGACAAGCGACCGTGATCATCAACAGTAACGTGCAGCGCGACATCAGTTGCATGTTGAAATTCCTCAGAACAAGTGTTTCAGCTGTTTTCAATACCGTATTGTTTCAGTTTCTTACTCAGCGTGGTCCGATGCAAGCCCAGACACCGCGCCGCGGGTGCACATTGTCCATGAAATTTTTCCAGCGCGACTTCCATCACGGGCGGCTCAATCAGCGCCAGCAGCTGCTCATAAATATTCGCAGCCTGTTCCGGGTCCGTCAGCTGTGCTTCCGCCCACTCTTTCAGCAGCACACTGATCTCCGCTTCCGATCCCGCCGGGGCCTCATCCATTCCGAGAAATGACTGCGACACCGCAGTTGGCAGATCTTCCGGCAAAATCGTTCCCCCGCGTGCCCGCAATGCCGCATGCTCAATTGCATTCCGCAGCTCCCGCACATTTCCATACCAGGGTCGCCGCTCGAGCTCCGCAACCGTTTCTGCAGTCAGGCGATGCTGCATTCCCGTTTGTCGATCCACAAACCGCTCCAGAAAAAATTCCGCGAGCACGCGAATGTCAGCCACACGCTTTCTCAGGGGTGGAATATCAATCTGAAAGGTACACAAACGAAAATAGAGGTCGTGTCGGAATTTCCCTTGTTTGATTAACGACTCCAGATTTCGATGCGTGGCAGCGATCACTCGAAAACTCGTCTTCACCCGCTGATTCGAACCGACGGGCAATACTTCACCCTCTTCCAGTGCACGCAGCAGTTTAACCTGAATCGCCAGGGGAATGTCGGCGACTTCATCCAGAAATAAAGTCCCCTGATCGGCCTGCTCCAGAAAACCGACCCGCGCTGATTCCGCACTCGTGAATGCCCCCTGCACATGACCAAACAGTTCGCTCTCCGCAAGTCCCTCACTCAGTGATGCAATATTTACCGCGACGAACGGACCCGCTGCGCGGTCACTGAAGCGATGAATGGCCTGTGCCGCCAACTCTTTTCCCGTTCCACTTTCTCCTGACAACAGGACACTCGCTTCCGAGCCCGCCACCAGCGCAATCGACTTGAAGACGTTTTGCATCTCAGGCGTCGAACCAACCAGGCCCTCCACCTGCTTCGGTTCACCCGGTGTCAGTTCATCACGCTGGGACTCATCGATGGCTTTCTCAAGCACGCGCTCCATCTGATTCAGATCGAACGGCTTCACGATATAATCAAAGGCTCCTTTACGAACCGCTTCCACTGCCGTCTGCAAATCACCATAGGCGGTAATCACAATCACCGGGACAGGTCCGATACGATCATAGAGTCCCTGCATGGCTGTCAACCCGTCCATGCCGGGCAGACGCACATCCATTACCACCACATCCGGACGTTCCTCTTCTGCAAAGTTTAAGGCCTGTTCTGCCGACGAAGCCATCCGCACCTGATGACCGAGGCTCTCACCCAGTTGGCTTAAACCCCAGCAGATTGATTCTTCATCATCAACGATTAGTAATTTCGACACACACTTTCTCCACCTGAAATACAGGTAACTCTACGATAAAACAGGTCTGCTGACCTCGACGTTCCCAGAACAACCGTCCGTTATGATTCTGCACGATTTCCCTGGCGACAAACAGGCCCAGCCCGGTTCCGTCCTTTTTCGCTGTTACCAGGGGCTCAAACATTTTATTGACAATGGCTGATTCAGGCCCCGGCCCGGTATCTGTCACCTCCAAAATAACAGACTCTGGACCACCTGGGAACAGCTTCAACCTGACTTCTGCTTCTGAATCACTCTGGGAATCAGGATCCGTTTTCACTGACAATGTTGCTTCAATGGCGTTCAGAATCAGATTGGACATTAACTGCTCCAGAGATTCTGTATCCCCCTGGACTGTCATTGGTTCCTCTACCGATTCATTAATGAGCTTGATGCCCCCATGTCGCGCGGTGGGCTCAAGCAAACTCATCAGCCTCTCGACGATCTCATTCAAGCACACCGGTTCAAAACTGGAAAAATGCCCGGCTTTGTTTTCCAGAAAACTCTGCAGGTATTGTTCGATCATGCAGAGTTGTCGATTGGCGACCTGCAATGTTTCATCCTGCTCACTGTCGGCACATTTACGCAAATACAGGTCCAGAGCAATCCGACAGCCAGTGACTGCATTCCGCAGTTGATGCGCAATCGCGCCGCGCAGCTGTCCCAGTGTTTTCAACCGCTCACTCCGTTTGACTTCATCCTCATAATCTCCCAGCAGTTCCGCCATCTGGTTAATGGAAATACTCAGATCGCGAATTTCATCGTTTCGCGCTGGCAGGATCATGGGATGAAAATCACCATGGGCAATCTGAGCAACTTTGCGATCAAGCCGCTGCAAAGGACGCGTGACCCGACCTGCAATTACTGTCGCCAGTATGGCAACCACAATCAGCGCGATACTGCCTGCCAGTAAAGAAGGGTAAATCGCATTCGACAACGCTTCCCGATACGCTTTGACCGGATAATAAATGTGTAAGTACCTTAATTCCTTCGTCCGCGCCGGTTGTTGAATCTTGACCACCGTATGAAAAAAATGGGTATCCCCGGTTTCAATCACATCAGAGATCCGCAACTGATTCCAGTCAGGTGGTTCCAGTTTGACGGCCACTGGTACGTAATCAGGTCGCGTCGAAGAGTACACCTCGTTGTCCTGATCCACCAGCACAAAGTCAGCCCCCGATAAACCTTTGGTCTGATTCAGTACTGCTCCGGTTAACGGAAACGTCGCCTCATCCAGTGTATGTGCAATCTGGCGAAACTGATCTCGGATCTGTAATTTGATCTGATTGGTGGCCAGCCAGGCATGCAATAACGTCACGACCACAATGGCACAGACCATAATACCCATCATCGGAATCAGAATCTGGTACCGTAACGGCCAGCGCATCGATCGATTGACTTTCTATGGGACAACGTAAATTCAGATAAACAGACAACGGACAAGAAAGCCCGCATGAATTTGTCCATTTTATGTTAAATACAGACCATAAAACACATTCAATCAGTCAGTTCGGATAGTATTTTCCAATCCAGACCTGCCCGTCGCGGCTTTCAAACCTTTCTCAACCCAACAGGCTGTCGCATTATTCGCCACGCGTGTCGAATTGAACGACAAATCTTTAAACTTTGATTACTGAGGAACATCGACTCAATTGATGTTCTACATTGCATACTGATCAGTCTGCATAAATCGTTGAAAACTACTACTTTGGAACGTCGTTTGCAGCTATAATACAGGACTCTAACCCCCGCCCCCAAAGTAAGCAGGAATCTTTAAAATGCGCACCAGACGTGGTTTTACTCTGATCGAATTACTGGTGGTGATTGCCATCATCGCCATTCTGATCGCACTACTATTACCCGCAGTACAGCAGGCCCGGGAAGCCGCCCGCCGCACCCAATGTAAAAACCATCTCAAACAGCTGGGACTTGCCGTACACAACTATGCCAGCAGCTATCGTTACCTCCCTCCCGGTGCCAGCGTAGACCTTTCTGTTTCTTCTACAGGGAACAACGGTTCCTGGGGCGTCCATGGCCGCATCCTCCCTCTGCTCGAACAGGGGAATCTTTATAACAACGTTGATCTTTCCATCGCCTGGGATTTTCAAACCGCCATCGATGGTCTCAAAATCCCCGTCTATGCCTGCCCCAGCGATCCCAACAGCGACCGTGTTCGCGACCCGGGTGGCGGAAAAGTCAAACTCTACCCCACCAACTACGGATTCAATTATGGAACCTGGTTCGTGTATGATCCCACCAATGGCAGCAGCGGTAATGGTGCCTTTTATCCCAACGCCAGTTTGAGCATGGCCTCATTTTTAGATGGCACCAGTAATACTCTGCTGGCTTCCGAAGTCAAAGGCTGGCAGCCCTATACTCGAAATGGCGGCCCTTCTACAACCAGCATTCCCGGAAGCGCTTCTGCAGCCGCCCCTATCGTTGCCTCGGGTGCCGACTTTAAAACCAATACCGGTCACACAGAATGGCCCGATGGCCGTGTCCATCACACTGGTTTTACTGTCACACTGAATCCCAATACTTATGTGCCTTATACCAATGGCGGAACTGAGTACGATGCCGACTATAATTCCTGGCAGGAAGGAAAAAACGGCAGCGCAGGATCTCCCACCTACGCGATCATCACCTCGCGCAGCTATCACACCGGCGTGGTCAATGCAGTTCTCGTCGATGGCTCCGTCAGAACGATCAGCGAAAATATCTCACTCGATATCTGGCGCGCCCTGGGCACCCGCAGTAACGGTGAAGTCCTCGGGGAGTTTTAACCTTTCTCGCAACGACAATTCAATCTGCGACAGAGTGGATCCGATTTCGGTTCCACTCTTTTTTTTGCCTGCATTTCTGCTCTCAACTTTCTTTTTCTGAATCACTGCTGTTAAGATGAAGAAAGAAAACAAACCTCTGTGACAGGTAATAAACTACTTTTGAGTTGAGAACAGGAAACATCATGACATTGAAACAAACAGCAATCGGGCTGATTCTTTCAGCCCTGCTTTGCGTATGCTCTCTGAATGAATTGAAATCTGCCGAGTCCAAACCTCTCACCGATTTCTCCGTGGATCAAAAAGATAAGACACACTGGTTTGACATCAAAAACCTGGGCGTCGAAGGCAAAGGCTGGACCGAAACGGAGTCCTTCTATAATCGCCTCCCCGCCAAAGCCAAAGGGGTGGTAAGGCCTCCCGTCTGGTCACTCAGCAAACATTCCGCGGGTCTGGCTGTCCGCTTCGTTACTGATGCCACAACCATCAAAGCCAAATGGAAACTGACGTCTGCCAATATCGCCATGAATCACATGGCGGCGACCGGCGTCAGCGGACTGGATCTGTACGTCAAAACGGAATCAGGTAAATGGCGCTGGCTGGCGGTCGGCAAGCCATCAAAACAGGAAAACAACGAAACTCTGATCTCAGGCCTGATTCCCGGCAAACGCGAATACATGCTCTACCTGCCACTTTACAACGGCGTCGAGTCTGTCGAAATCGGCGTTCCCGAAACCAGCCACCTCTGGAAAGCACCGCCGCGCGAAGCAGGCAAAGACAAACCCCTCGTCTTCTGGGGAACCTCAATCACCCAGGGAGGCTGTGCCTCACGGACCGGTATGGTCCACACCGCCATCCTGGGACGTCGCCTGGATCGACCGGTTATCAATCTCGGGTTTTCCGGCAACGGACGCATGGAACCCGAAGTCGCCAAACTGGTCGCCGAGCTGGATGCCAGCGTATTCATCATGGACTGCCTCCCCAACGTCACAGCCGAAACCGTCGCGCGGGAAACCGAACCACTGGTCAAAACGCTCCGAGCAGCGCATCCAGAGACTCCTATCCTGCTGGTCGAAGACCGGACCTATTCTAATGCCTATCTCAAAAAGAGCAGTCAGGATCGACATCGCACCAGCCGGGAGGCACTCAAAAAAGCCTATGAAAAACTGCAACAGGAAGGCGTCAAAAACCTGTATTATCTGGATGGTGAATCCCTGCTGGGAGACGACAGCGAAGACACCGTCGACAGCTCTCACCCGACAGACCTCGGTTTCTTCAGACAGGCGGATGCGTTCGAGAAAGTCCTGCGCCCCATTTTGGAACAGCAATCCAAGTGAGATCCGACCACTTCTGCCTCTTCCTGTTTCTCGTAACGCTGACTGCGTGCGGGAAACAGGAACCGCAGGCGGAAAATCCCACTGCTGTCGCACTGCCCGCGGATTCACACTTTCAGGAATTTCACGCCGAGATCCAGAACTTCTGCAGCCACTGCCATCTCTGTCCGGCTCCGGGTGTGCTGACAAAAGAAGCCTGGCGGATGCAGATCCCGCGCGAATATGCACACTTTGAACAGAATCCAAGTCCCAGCCTGCGAGTCCCGCCCCAATCAGAAGTGATCCAATACTTTGTTTCCCAGGCACCGGAAACACACAGCCTGCCAAAACAGTATGCCCACCCTGCTTCGGGACCTGTCCGCTTTCGTAAACAGATGATTCGACGAACTGATTCGAAATCACTCCCGGCAACAGCCCATCTGAACTGGGTCAGTGACCACTCACCTGAAGAACTTCTCTTAACGGACATGGGTTCCGGAGAGGTGGGACGAATTCGGTTTGATCCAGGACAACCTGAGTACGAACTTCTGGCAGAACTCAAACACCCCGCTCACATTGAACGCGTCGACCTGAACCAGGATCAGCAGGACGATTATCTCATCGCCGACCTGGGCAGCTTTGGGCCGGAAGATCACGACCGGGGAACCGTCAGTCTGCTGACATTCAATTCCAAAACGCACACGTGGCAGACACAAACACTTCAAGATCATCTGGGACGTGTCGCTGATGTCAAAGCAGCCGACTTTGACGGCGACGGTGATCTGGATCTGATCGTCGCTGAATTTGGCTGGCACAAAACGGGTCGACTGCTGTATCTGGAAAATGTCTCTCCTGCAAAGACAGAACTGAAATTTGAACAGCGCGTCCTCGACAAGCGGCATGGAGCCAGTCACATGCTGATCACTGACTGGAACCAGGATGGACGCCTCGACTTCGTCACCCTGTTTTCACAGGAACACGAAATCATTGTTGCGTTTCTGAATGAAGGCAATAATCAGTTTCGGAAAGAGACCATTTATCAGGCTCCCGATCCTGCCTATGGTTCATCCAGCATCGCGCTGGTCGATCTGGATCGGGATGACGACCTCGACCTGCTCTTTACCAACGGCGACACCATGGACAGCTTCGAACTCCGCTCGAGCCATTCACTGCAATGGCTGGAAAACAAAGGAGAATTCCCCTTTACCCATCATCCGATTGCACCGCTTACTGGTGCCTACTGCGCCACGCACGGCGACTTTGACGGCGATGGCGACATTGATCTTGCCGCCTGTACCATGACCTGGGATTACAATCAACCACGCAATACAATCGTCTGGTATGAACAACTCTCGCCAGGTCAGTTCCGTGCCTATCCCCTCGATTATTCAATGGGCCAGCATCCCGTCATCACCGCTGGTGACTTTGATGGCGACGGCGATCCCGATCTGGCTGTCGGCAATTTTGAAGGACGCGAAACAGATCAGCGAAACAAAAAAGAATGGTTCTCAATCTGGTGGAATGAAGGGCTCCAAAAACCGGAATAGTAACTTCTGTGTGTCTCAGGGCTTCAACAGATCACTGACGTTTTTCTCAGGATCGACGGAAAACACTGTTTTTGCATGCGGGTCAGAAACCAGGATGTTCTGTCCCTGGCGGGTGATACCCACCGGATTTTTGAATGGTTCGCCGGACACCCATTTTGCCGTGGTTCCGTCGGTAGAGACTTTCCAGAGTGCCTTCTCATAGCCGTCGCTGACAATCGCCGAGCCATCGTCAAAGACTACGACATCATGCGGGAAATTAAACGGTCGGCCTTTCACCACAACAGAGACTTTCCCGTCCGGACTGACTTTTAAGAGCTGGTCTGCCGTCCCGGAAACGACCCACAGATTTTCTGCCTGGTCCAATGCCAGTCCCCGGGGTGCTTCGACTTTGACAAACAGGGTCGGTTTGCCGCCCGCAGCCGGGACTTTCCAGATCTGATGCAGTTCCAGATCCGATACCAGGAGATCGCCGTTCTTCAATACCACCACATCCATGGGAATTCCAATTCCCCCGTTGGTGAGCGGTTGAGGCTTCGCACCCGCTTTTTCAAAACGATACACATCGCGTGTTGATGAATCGCCAGCCAGCACTCTTCCATCATTATCAAGGGCAATACAACGCACTGCATTCAGAGGCGTACGAAATACTTTAGAACCGGTAAAGTAACTGGTAGTCTTGTCATTCTCGACACTCCAGATGCCAGGCAGTTTGCGATCCGCCACATACACGGGACCTTTATCAGCTGCTGCAACAGAGAGCGGATACAACATCTCCGCAGCCTGTATTATTTGAGTGGTACTGAGAAATGTGAGAATGAGGCAGCAACGCGAGAGAAATGGCATCATGGAAAACCTGAGTAAAAACTAAAGTCAGTCAATCAGACCGTATTTTACCGAATCACTCCGGCAATTGCACTCATGATTTCACGTTCAGGGTCTCTGCAAGGAATTCCAGAAACGGGCGCTGTTTTGACGACGGGTCTGATAGATTTCCCGATCCTGCTGCAGCACCTCCTCATCCGGATAAACTTCAGTCGGATAGGGATAACTCTGCATCTCCCGGAACGGCAGCGGCTCGACCGACTGCCCCAGGATCGTATGCAGGTTGGCATCCTTGTCCCAACCTACATTATGCAGAATAAAATCACGTTTCCAGCCTGGTTTAACGGGCAATTCGGGTACGTTAAACCGCAGCCGCATTTCATCTCCTGAGCCCATGATCACCAGGCGATTGTCAGCCGCTTCCACCAGCGCTTTCACGTCGCCAAATCGCGTAAACCCCCCCTGCATCGGCGGCCACTGAATGCTGGTCGTGAGACTCAGATAGTCATAGCGTTCCGGTCCGTTGCCCGGATGGATGAGAGGCGTGGAAAAGCCACGATATTGCAGCAGCGCAGATTCCAACGACAAAGGTTGAGTCACATATTCAGCCGGCGTTTCGTCTACAGTAAAGAAGACCTGATCCCAATAGAACTCCATATTCGTTTCGATCCGTACACGATAATCGTCTGACAGAAACTGGTCGGTCAGATCCACTACGATTGTTTTCGTCTTCCCGCCAGGAAAGCCCATGAAGGGTTGAACGGTTTTCCATGCGCCATTTTTGTCTGGCACCGCCAGCGCAGGCGGTCGCGGCGAAGGCATCGAGGGATTCTCCGATAATGCCAGATTGATCCCCGTATCCGTCGGATAAATCCAACCCGTTAGAAACAGTTTGATCCGTGGAACTGTTTTTGAATTTTTAACGGCCTCGGTATTCAAGTCCAGTTCCAGCGCATGATCTTCCGTCAGCCCCTGTCGATATTTTTCGTCGAATGTTTTGGCATACACATCGTCCGCATCCTTGATTTCAGACAGTACGTCGCGGCCCTTGTGATTCACTGCAGCGCGGGGTGCCTGCGGACTTTGAACCGTATGAATTTTGAACGCCGCCAGATCGGGAGAACCAACCTTTTCATTCGAAAATATCTCCACATCTACAGGATGATCGATGGCCGTCAGTTGCACGGTATCGAAGTAACCTGCTTCCCACAGTTCTTCGGTGATCCGCAGTTCATAAAAACCATCTTTCGGCTTGAGTCTGTCTCCCTCAATCTTGAGAAATTCCCAGTCACGACAAGGCGCCACAACTCCTTGCGCAAACTGCAGACCAATGGGAGCTGCCCAGAGTAGATCGGTATAAAAGGAAAACTGTTCCCCATCCCAGGTATAAAGATAAGGACAGGACCCCATCAACGTCTGCTTCTCATAGATCCGCTGATCGGTTTTGGCGTTAATAATGTTGACGGGAATTCCATTAGTCCACAGTACGCGAATCGCTTCGGCGACACTCTGGTTCCCCAGTCCAAAATGGGTCGACTGCCCAGCGACAATCTGCGGCTGGTAAATCGTCCCGCTGCGTAATTCCAGCAGACTGCCGATGCCATAATGATTCACGCGCCCGCTGGCAGATTTGACTTCCCCTTTGATCTGCTCGGCCCGCAGTGAAACATCAATCCAGTGATAGTTATTCCCCTGATTCTGCCGCAGAACGATTTTATCTTGAAAGACAGTGATCACATCCAGACTGCCATCCTGATTCAGATCGGCAAGTCGGTACTTCTCAACTGGCTCCAAAGAAGTCAGCTCCTGATCTTTCACATACGCAGTCTGCTCAGTTCTCTGCTCCGCGGTTCCCAATAACAGTTGTAAACCGGTTGAATTCAATGCCACCACATCCAGTACGCCATCATTATTCAGATCACCGGTCTGTAACACGTTGCTCTGCAGGTCGACAGGATCGGCTCCTGTCATTTGCTTTACGGAAGCAATCTGCACACTGCCAGGTTCAGGCCGCCTGGTTTCAGCCAGCATCAGCTCTTTTTGACGCACACCAATCAAATCCCAGGAACCATTGCGATCAAAGTCCGCCAATACACATTCTTCAAAATGATTTGCTGTCAGCCCGCCATCCGCTTTGACTTGGGAAAAGGGACGCCAGCGGAACCGACCATGTCGTAAATTTTCCAGATAGCCTGCCTGTTTCGACAAGCGGCTGCATAAGATCAGATCGAGGTCCACATCCCGGTCCCAGTCGACGCGCACCATTGAAGTCACAACCAGATCCGCAGGAGGCAGTTGGCTGTGATCACTGATGTTTCGGAACGAAAAATCACCCCGATTTGACCAGAGCGAAAGCCCCTTCCCCGTGGAAGCCACCAGATCCAGGTCGCCATCATGGTCCAGATCAGAAAAATTGACAGCGAATACTTCGGCTAAAGTATCCAGGGTCTTTGGCTGTGCCTGGATCACCAGTGTGCGATTACCGGTTTTCGCATCAGCCTGATTCTTGAAAACCCTGATCCCTGATTTGCCATTGACGACCAGATCCAGATCGGCATCGCGGGTTGGCGAAATGGGAAACACTGTCGGCTCTGTTTTCTCAGTCGCCTCTGGTTGTGTCATCGTTTGCACATCCGCGTCAAGATCGACGAGCGTGACTTCTGCAAAATCGCCTGCTATTTCCTGCTGTGTGATCAAATTCCATGTCTCTCCGTTTTGAGAATAAACAGCAACCTGCGTCGCAGTCAGCACAATCAGGTCGGGTTTTCCGTCCAGATCGAAGTCGGCAACTTGAAGATCTTTAATGCCTGTCGGCAGATCCGGTGAAAAAGTAAGGGGACGTGCATCCGCAAACTCAACGGTACGCGGCTTCTGTTGAGCCGGCCATTCGACTGCCTGATAGAAGGCGGGCGGAAAGTCATGAATCACAAACTCCAGCGAGTTCTGTTCCACGCGTCGACGATCACTTTTGACGAGGTCTTCCGCGATCAACACATTTCGCAAAATCCGCGCGTTACGGAGTACCACATTCCATTTGTTGCCCTTGATCGCAGCCAGCGAATCTTCAATCAACTGATTTAAATCCAGGCGCGTATGAGCCTTGACGCTGGTCGCCAGGGGCGCTGACAGCGTTTTGACTTTCTCAAACACAGCAGTCGCCTGACCAGACTGTTGTTCTGCTGTGACCTGCAGGTACTCCAGCGTCAGAAACAGATTTTCAGGCTGCAGTTCCCACGCTTTGGCCAGTGACTCATTCGCCAGCGATGGTTCGTTCTGTTCTGGAATCTGCTTTTGTACCTGTGACAATTCGAACCAGATGCCGGCATCCTCGGGTTTCAGTTCTGTTGCATGCAGCAGGTCTGCCTGCGCCTGAAGTGGTTTCCCCAAAGCGGTATTAATACGGGCAGACAGAATTGAACTGACTGCAGACTTGGAGGAAATTTGAATCAGCTGGCTCAAAGCATTGAGGGCCTGCTCCGCCAGTTTCTCCCCTTCCGGCTGTTGAGCTAATTTTTCGGGCGTCAGTTGTAGCAGGCGGCAAATGGTTAAATCGCGAAAACCGATTACTTCTGTGGGTAACGCTTCTGTCAGTTGTTCCAGCAGACGATCTGCGTCGGCGTACTTTTCATTCTCCAGGTAAGCGACGCCTTCATTTTTCAGCTTCAACAGTTCATTTGCTCGATCATAGCTGATGGGCTCCAGTTTCCGTGGCGCGTTCATTAACTCCGGCGGTGCTTTGAGAGTCAGAAACAACGCCAGCATCCCCAGAAACAGGACCACAGCAGCTATGATGGCGAAATGCGAAAACCGGGACGGCATGAAACAAACCTTTAAGCTGAAAATCAACGAACTGGAATTCTTATAAATGAAGAATACACTTCTGGTACGCAGATGTCAGCCAAGACTGGATTGCTTTCCGGTCAGATCGACCTGGAAACAAAACCGGGATGGCTGATTTTATCAGCCATCCCGAATGCTTTGTACTGGTTTTGTTTGACTTATAGGCTTATCAAAACAGTTCCCTAACGGGATCACCCATATCGGTGATTGGTACAGGACGGTCACCGGCAAAGAGTTCTTCGCTGGGATCGATGCCCAGTGAAGCGTAAATCGTAGCATGCAGATCGGGAACAGAGACCGGACGGGATACGATTTCTTCGCCCAGTTCGTTCGTCACACCAATCGTTTTTCCATTTTGTAGTCCGCCGCCCGCCAGAACAACACTGAAAGCCTTGGATTGGTGCCCGCGTCCTCCGCCAGAATCAAATTTTGCCGGACGACCAAATTCGGAAGCGACGACGATCAACGTTTTATCCAATAGCTTATTTTTCTCCAGATCGAGCACCAGCGCCGACAGCGCCGAGTCCAGTTCCTTAATCAGCAGATGCTGATTGAGCTGGCCGTCGTTGTGTGTATCCCAGCCGGTACCATTCACAAAGTTCAGATTATGCGAGACTTCTATGAACCGCACGCCGGACTGAATCAAACGACGTGACAGCAGACAGCGCTGGCCGAACTCACCGCCATAAGAGTTGCGGAGATCGCTTTTCTCATTGTCCAGCTGGAAGACTTTCATAAACTCAGGCCCGGACAAACGTAGCGCCTCAGCCACCGACTGATCATAATCCTGGATCGCCTGACCACCCACACTTTTCTGGCGGAACTCAGCCCGCATCTTGGTCAGCAGACGTTCGCGACGATCCTGACGGCTCTGATTCACGTGCGAAGACCGTGTGAAGCCACTCGGACCAGCACTGGTATCGGTCAGATAGATGTAACCCGCCTCACTTCCCAGGAACCCTGGACCACGCGTCACGTTAGGATATCCAATCAAGACATACGCGGGAGCATGTTCACTGGCAGATCCTCGTTTATGTGCCACCACAGAACCGACCGAAGGATAGGTTATCGTTCCGGTTGTCGGTCGTCCGGTATGCATACGGTTTGTGGCAGCCGCGTGTTCGTCGATCACTTCATGGTGCACAGATCTCACGATATTGAACCGATCGAGAATCGGCGCACATTTGGAAAGATGTTCGCAAACTTCGGTTCCCTTGATCGCAGTCGGAATCGAATCGTAGTAGGAACCGGCCTTTTTGGCTTTGGGATCACCTTTGCGTTTCGGGTCCCAGGTATCAATGTGACAGGAACCTCCGCCCAGCCAGATCATAATACAATGCTCGGCTTTACCAACCGGCATCGGCAGTTTTTTTGCACCATGTTTTTTATCAGCGTGTTTTTCAGACGCCAGCAACTGCTGCCAGGGAGTTCCCAATGCAGACGCTGCCAGACCAGTGAGCGAAGCCTGTCTTATAAAGTCGCGACGAGTAGATTCAAATGCGTTCATGGTTAACTCTTATGTTTAATGTTGCAGGTTGGTTTATCTGTCAGGATCAAGTTTGATTATGGTACGAAAAGGAATTCCGGAGAATTCAACAACGTCCAGAGCATATCTTCATAGCGATACCGCCAGTCTTCTTTCAATCGCTGCGTGGGAAGATCGCCCTCTTTGACGGATGACTCAAGAGACACCTTGATTTCATTGGCCTCGGGACTCAAATGATTTGACCAGCCCACCAGATTGCGTGGCAGTGGCTCGCGCGAAACGATCTCTGCATCCTTGTTAACACGTTCTGTATAACCAGGCTGCAGCAGTTCCACAAACAGTTTCAACTCACTTTCGGTCGGTTCACGTGTCAGCGTTTTCATGACAGTCGCTTTAATCAACGCTTCGAGTGATTGCTCCTGTAACGCAAGCATCGTGAAATCATTGTCATCAGACAGACGGGTGAACCGCTTACCGACCACACCATTCGCAAGAATTGCCGGCTGAATCGCTGTGGAAGCATACTCGCGAACTGTCATCGGACTCTGTCGCGTATCACGCCAGCCAAACGTTTTCAACAGAGTTATAAAAGGTTGCCCGAAAGGCAGTGCCAGACTTGGCCGGTCACGTTCGTTGGATGGAGAAGTAAATTGCCAGGCACGCCGTGGCGCTCCCAGGTCAAGTGAGCTGTGGTAATCACGGGAACCATCGATATCAATACACATCCGACCAGCATCCAATGGTTTCCCGCAGATCGCGAATAGTGAATCGACAATCTGCTCGGCTTCCATACGACGCAGGACCGGGGAAGAAAAATGATAAGTCGTATCAATCAACCCTTCGATTTTTGAGCTATCGGTTGCTGCTACTCGCTGATACAGATCCGATTCAAAAATCAACTGTGCCAGAAACTTCAGATCGTAACCATGAATCACAAACTGCTGTGACAGGTACTTCATCAGTTCCGGATGGGAAGGTTCCTGGCCATCCCAGTCGTCTACCGGTTCTACCAGTCCCTGTCCGAGATACCGCTTCCAGACACGATTCACAATCACATTCGCAAAGCGTTCGTTTTGAGGTGAAGTAATCGTCGCCGCCAGTTGCTGCCGCGTGTCTTTGGGAGACCGCAGGAAATTTTCCGGATAGGCCCCCTGTTTGACCAGTTCCTCAAAAGTCCATTGGGGAGTCACTTTTTCACCTGGCAGCAGCGTGACTGAGATCAACATCGAATTCGATTTGAAATCAAAGCCGGGTACAGAGCTGGTTTTAGGAACACCCTGGGGGCTGCGTTTCAGCATAGCGGCCAGGCTGAACAGGTCACGCTGTTTGAAGTCATGGAACGGAGCATCATGGCAGCGGGCACACTTCATATTCAATCCCAGAAAAGTCTGTCCGATAATATGTGCTTTGGCCGCCATCGGGGCATCGTTCTGTGATGCCATTTCAAAACCAGCCGGTCCGCCGAAATATTTACTGCCTTCCATCATGACCAGTTCGGTCAGGAAACGGTCAAACGGCTTGTTATCGTAAAACGATTCATGAATCCACCAGCGGAAAGGCCCGGTGTTGTTCAATGTCGGATTCACAATGTTCGGGTTTTCTGCCAGCACGTCCTGCCAGTAACCAACCCAGCTGTCTGCCCAGGCGGGATCATTAATGAATCGTTGAATTGCATTCGCACGCCGTGATTTTGGATCGTCGGCCAGATATTCGCTGATCTGCTCTGTGGTGGGTACGGTTCCCGTCGTGTCCAGGGAAAGTCGTCTAAGAAAAGCCAGATCACCGAGTAGCGGTGCCTGAACAATTTTCTCTTTTGCCAGTCGCTGGTTGATAAAATGATCGATGGCGTTATTTGCCCGCAGCCCCTTTACTGCAGCTGGCACTTTAACTTGAGGCTGCTTGAGAATTTCTGCTTTCGCAAGTTGATGTCGCGATTCCCAGTACTTGTCTTCCTTCGCGGAAGCTTCCCGGCGACGTGTTGCGTTGACGGCGATCAGGCTATAACGAAAATCACGTTCGAAAGGCAGCCAGTCTGCATCCGTCAGCATGACGGTCTCATCACCGGGTGTCAGTAGTTGAAAGTCCTGTTTGGGCTCTCCGATAAATACAGCAGTCTCACCAAAATCGGGACGATGCCGAAATCCGCCCACGATCATTTCGAAGCGAATGCGATGCGGTTTTCCATCACCGGTAAACTCAATGACTTTTTCCTGATCACCTCGATGCAATGGTCGAATATTTGGCGACAGGCTGCGATCCACCTTAAACACGTGACCGTGCGCCGAACCGGAAATATTGTGGAAGCCGGTCTCGGCGACCAGTTTTTCATCGATATATAATCGCGAAGCATTGCGGGCACGAATCAGAATCCGCTTCTTCCCGTTCGGAATCACCACGCGCGACATGGCGCGAATCAGATACGGGTCGGGCCGATCCACTTTCACACCCCGTTCGGAATAGCGATTCGGAATTTCAATTAACGCAAAATGCGGTTGTGTAAATGATTCTGCCAGACGCGGAGGACGGAACGTCCAGGATTTCTTATTCGGCACCCCTTCCAGAATATCCACTTTGACACGATTTTCAGGAATTGTCGTCCAGTCAATCTTTGGATCGGGAGCATGATATTTGAAGTGTGATGCCACCTGTTTTGCTGACAGGACCTTCCGATAAACGGCCAGCTCATCCAGTTGACCATCAAACGAGCTGCCAGCGGATCCACCCATGGAGGAACCAATCCAGACTTCATCATTATCCACAACAGGCGCCAGCGTCGTATCGCCGCCCATATCCCATTTCCCGGAAACAGGCTGACCGTCGACATAAGCTTTCAGGCTTTTCTTTTTGCCAAAGGTGTAAGTCACAGCCACATGATGCCAGTTGTGAGCACTGATCCCGGCTCCACTCGATGTCCAGCGATGGTAATCAGCTTTCTGATCCTTCTTCTCGGGTTGGCCTCGAAACAGAAAGCTGAGCTCTGAACCAGTGACTCGGAAGCCATAGTTCTGATTGTCACGGGCAACCCCTTTGCGGTTCGTCCGTCCTTTTCCAATGATGTAATAATGACGACCCGCATTTGTGGAATTCAGATTCACCCATGCTTCCAGGGTGATCGCATCTCCGGCAGTAAAATCGAGAATACTCTTCTCACCCGGATCAACCACCCGCAGAAAACCTTCACCAGGCTGGAACGCTGCTGCCTGATTCTCCGTGGTAAATAAAGGAAAATCGGAAGGACGGGGACCAGCCGCGGGCTTTGCTAACTTGCCGCTGATGAGGGCTTTGACTGGTTCGGTCTTTTCCTTCACAGTCACGACGCTGTCGTAACCCTCTGGAGCGGGTGTCTCAAAATTCCAGTAGAGCGTCGGCTGGTCTGCCAGAATCAGCTCCCGATAGCTGGCAGGAGCAGTAACTTTGGGGCTCTTTTTTACTTTGGTACTTTTCTCTTTTTGAGCATAGGAGGGGCTCACTGACAGAGGCAGGACGAGTAAGAGACTCAGCAGGCACAGGGAACGCTTAACGAATGCCAGGTGGTTCATAGCGGGCAATTCCAGATAATCAGGTTCTCAGTAGAGACGTTACAGCAGGCGAGATTTGTCGGAATCCAGCTATTCCAGTCCCGACAAACATTACTGTACACAAGAATGTATTAATGTCATAAATCATGATCTACTCTAATATACCGGGATGCAGGCTGATCTCACGGCAAAATATACTCGGATTGTCCCATTTATGAATTTTTTAAGTAAATCATCCCTCTTTTGAGAGTATTCGCGTCTTCTGGACTTTCATACAGAAAATGCTTGAAACGCACTGTAAAAGTATCTTAATTGTTCGGAAAAGAGATCAATTAAGGCACAAAGAGAAACTCGGGAGAATTCAATAAAGTCCAGAGCATGTCCTCATAGCGTTTTCGCCAGTCTTCATTGAGGCGTCTGGTCGGTGGGTCCCCCTGTTTGACTGCCACCTCAAGTTCCACTTTGATTTCGTTGGACCGGGAGTTCACGTGGTTAGACCAGCTGACCAGATTTCGAGGTAACCGCTCGCGGCTGACAAGCGCGGCCTGCGGATTCAACCGCTCCGCATAACCGGGCTGCAGCAGTTCTGTAAACATGTTGAACTCTTTAGCAGTCGGCTCACGCGTCAGTGTTTTTATGACGGTCGCTTTAATCAAAGCCT
Source organism: Gimesia algae (assembly GCF_007746795.1). Taxonomy (NCBI): domain Bacteria; kingdom Pseudomonadati; phylum Planctomycetota; class Planctomycetia; order Planctomycetales; family Planctomycetaceae; genus Gimesia; species Gimesia algae. Next base: position 362,681 of record NZ_CP036343.1, on the reverse strand, counting down.
CAAGTGATAAATCTTGTAAAGCAAGTTCCGTGAAATCACTGTCATCAGAAAGACGGGTGAATCGCCGACCTAATATGCCATTGGCAAGGATTGCCGGCTGGAGGGGGGTCGAGGTAGATTCGCGAACCGTAACAGGGCTTTGGCGTGTATCGCGCCATCCGAACGTTTTCATCAGGGTAATAAAAGGCTGGCCAAACGGAAGCGCCAGGCTGGGACGATCCCGTTCATTGGACGGTGAGGTAAACTGCCAGGCGCGACGTGGCGATCCCAGGTCCAGTGAAACGTGATAGTCGCGGGCACCGTCAATATCGATACACATCCGGCCGGCATCCAGTGGTTTTCCACAGATCATAAACAGCGAATCGACAATCTGCTCGGCTTCCATCCGACGCAGGACCGGGGAAGAAAAATCATAAGTCGTATCCAGCAGCCCTTCGATTTTTGCGCTATCGGTCGCTGCCTCTCGCTGATATAGATCTGACTCGAAAATCAACTGTGCCAGATACTTCAGATCATAGCCATGAATCACAAACTGCTGTGACAGGTACTTCATCAGTTCTGGATGGGAGGGTTCCTGACCTTCCCAGTCATCCACGGGTTCCACCAGTCCCTGGCCGAGATACCGCTTCCAGACGCGATTGACAATCACATTTACAAAACGTTTATTTTGTGGCGAAGTAATCGTAGCGGCCAGTTGCTGACGCGTATCCTGAGGTGACCGCAGATAATTTTCCGGGAACGTGCCGGGCTTGACCAGGTCTTCAAAAGTCCATTGGGGAGTCACCTTCTCTCCCGGTAACAGCGTGACTGAGATCAGCATCGAATTCGATTTGAAATCAAAGCCGGGTACAGAGCTGGTGTTGGGAACACCCTGTGGGCTGCGTTTCAGCATGGCGGCGAGGCTGAACAGATCACGCTGTTTGAAGTCATGGAACGGCGCGTCGTGACAGCGGGCACACTTCATATTCAGACCAAGGAAGGCCTGACCAATGATATGTGCCTTGGCCGCCATCGGGGCGTCGTTCTGTGACGCCATTTCAAAACCGGCCGGGCCACCGAAATACTTGCTGCCTTCCATCATGACCAGTTCGGTCAGGAAACGGTCAAATGGCTTGTTATCGTAAAATGATTCGTGAATCCACCAGCGGAAGGGGCCGGTGTTGTTCAATGTCGGATTGAGGATATTCGGGTTCTCCGCCAGCACATCCTGCCAGTAACCGACCCAGCTATCGGCCCAGGCGGGATCGTTGATCAAGCGTTGAATCGCATTCGCACGTCGTGTTTTTGGATCGTCGGCCAGGTAATCTCTGATCTGGTTTGGAGCAGGTACGGTCCCGGTCGTGTCCAGAGACAGCCGCCTTAGAAAAGCCAGATCATTGAGCAATGGAGCCTGAGCAGCTTTCTCTTTCGACAGACGCACATTAATAAAGTGATCGATGGCGTTGTTCGCGCGCAGCCCGTTCACTGCAGCCGGCACTTTGACTTGAGGCTGCTTGAGGATTTCTGCTTTTGCAAGTTGATACCGCGATTCCCAGTACTGATCTTCCTTCGCGGAAGCTTCCCGGCGATGTGCTGCGTTGACAGCGATTTGACTGTAGCGGTACTGGCGTGCGAATGGTAACCAGTCTTCGTCGGTCAGCATGACCACCTGATCAGACGGAGTCAGAAGTTGAAAATCTTCACCGGGATTACCAATAAAAACGGCAGTCTCTCCGAAATCGGGACGATGCCGAGAACCGCCCACGATCATCTCGAAGCGAATGCGGTGCGACTTACCATCGCCGGTATACTCGACAACCTTTTCCGTATCACCCCGGTGTAAGGGACGAATATTTGGCGCCAGGCTCAGATCAACATCGTAGACGACGTCGTGACCGCTATTGGTAATTCTGTGGAAATCGGTTTCTGCCACCAGCTTGTCGTCAATATAAAGCCGCGATGCATTGCGGGCACGTAACAGAATCCGTTTTTTGCCTGCCGGCAGTGTCGTTCGAGACATTGCCCGCACCAGGAATGGATCGGGGCGATCCACTTTCACGCCACGCTCGGAATAACGGTTGGGAATTTCAATCAACGCGAAGTGCGGCTGTGTAAAAGTTTCTGCCAGTCGTGGCGGCCGAAACTTCCAGGATTTCTTATTGGGAATCCCTTCCAGAATATCGACTCTGACGCGATCTTCAGGAATCGCGGCCCAGTCGATCTGTGGATCGAAAGCAGCATATTTAAAGTGTGACGCCACCTGTGCTGCCGTCAGTGCACTGCGGTAGACAGCCACTTCATCCAGTTTCCCATCAAACGAACTGTTCGCTGCCCCCCCCATCGAAGAACCAATCCAGACTTCATCATTATCAACCACAGGTGTCCGCGAGGTATCCCCGCCGACATCCCATTTCCCGGAAACAGGCTGTCCGTCAACGTAGGCTTTCAGGCTTTTTACTTTTCCGAAGGTGCAGGTGAGAACCACGTGATGCCAGTTATGGGTACTGATTCCGCCCCCGGAAGAAGTCCAACGGTGGTAGGTCGGTTTTTCACCTTTCTTTTCCGGCTGGGTACAAAACAGAAAGCTGATTTCTGAACCAGTGAGCCTCAAACTATAATTTTGATTGTCCCGGGCAACTCCTTTGCGATGCGTGCGACCTTTTCCGATGATGTAGTAAAATTGACCGGACTTCGTGGAATTGGGATTGATCCACGCTTCCAGAGTGATCGCATCCCCGGCTGTAAAATCAAAAATGCTCTGCTCGCCGGGATCAACAACCCGCAGGAATCCCTGGCCCGGCTGAAACGCAGCCGCCTGATTCTTACCGTCAAACAACGGAAATTCGGCAGGCCGAGGTCCCGCAGTGAGATCCACTCGTTTGCCGCTCACCAGAGCCGGGACGGGCTTTCCTGCCTCTGTTTTATCCTGCCCGCTCACCGACAGACTGTTGAAACCGTTTTGTTCGCGTTGTTCGAAACTCCAGTAAGCTACTGGTTTATGAGACAGAATCAATTCCCGATAGCTGGGAGAAGCTTTCTTTTGTTCTGCCACTGCTGCTGTTTTGACTTGATTGGCAAATGAGAGCCCCGGGTTCAGAGGCAAGGTAAGTGAAACCAGCAGAAGAACAAAGGCACTTTTGATATATGTCACAGGGTTTTGATTCACAGCAGGCAATTCCGATATCAGATTCTGGAAGAAAGTTCACAGCAGGCGAGTTTTGCGAAATTCAGGAATTCCTGACCCGACAAACAATACTGTACGCGAGAAGTTCACATCAGCGTAAATCGTGATCTATTAAAATATACCGAACTGCAGCCTGATCTCACGCTAATTCATATCGGGATTCATCGATTTATGTTTTTTTTGTCAGGAATGGTCTCATTCTGTGAGATTTCAGAATTTCTGGTATATTAAAGCAAAGAATCATAACGCTGCTGATTCGTCGGCAGTGGGGACCGTAAGGATCAGCGCCGTCTTGAAACCCGATGAGATTGAACAATTTGTCCAACTTCTAACTGCTCACCAGAGCAAGCTTTATGCTTATATTCGCTCTCTGCTGCCTGATTCCCAAGCCGTTCAGGATGTGCTGCAGGAAACGAATCTCGTACTCTGGCGCCGTTCAGAAGAATTTGAAGCGGGCAGTAATTTTGTGGCCTGGGCCTGCAAAGTCGCTTACTTTCAGGTACTGGCCTATTATCGCGATCACAAACGTGATTCGATGGTTTTTAACGTAGAGCTGGTTGAAATGCTGGCAAAACAGAATGAAGAGAAACTGGCGGGTGCCCAGGACCTGCAGCGGGTACTGACACGTTGCGTTTCCAAACTGCCAGAACAGAGTCGAAACCTGATTCAATTGCGGTATGCCTCGGGGGGCTCGGTGCAATCGATTGCAGAGGCGCAGGGGCGGTCTGTCGGCGCAGTGTCTCAGACGCTATATCGCATACGACAATTATTACAAGAGTGCGTTCAGAAAACACTTGCCAGTGAGCAGGGAGAATTGTGAGTCATGAACCAGAAACCAAATCCTGAAGAAACACAGAACAAGACTCAGGAAATCATCTCCGCCTTTCTGGATGGCGTATTGACAGATGAGGAAAACCAGAATTTCCTGAAACGTCTGGAGACTGATGAAAAAGCCCGCAAACTCTATCTGGAAATGATGAATACCGATTCCTTCCTGCAGTGGGAACAAGGCCAGACAGATCCTCTCTCCGAATTATTCTGTCTGCCTCCCAAAGGTGAAACGATTCCTCCCCGTATTGATCCCGGTATTGTATCAGCACGCAAGCAGTTAACCGTGATGCGCTATGCGCTGGCAACAACAGTCGTTGCCTGCCTGTTTCTGACGGTTCTCCTGCTGATGGACGGCACACCTGCCCGCGCCGTCACGCGGCTTGACTCCAGTGATGGCGTACCTGCCGCCATGATCATCGAAGAACATCAACCGGTCTGGGAACGCACCGAGTGGACTCAGGATGTGAGCCAGCCACTTGTTCCCGGCTGGCTGAAACTCAAGTCAGGACGGGCACTCATCGACTTTTTAAGTGGTACGACCATCGCCCTTGAGGGGCCTGCAGAACTCGGAATCAATTCTGATAACCGCGCGTATCTGAAATCGGGTCGCCTGGCTGTCGTCGGTAGTACGCGCGATCATGAATTCACTCTGACGACCGCAAATCTGACACTGCTGTCGCAATCGGCTAACTTTGGTCTGTCAGTTAACGACGACGAACAGACAGAGCTTCATGTATTTTCAGGCAGCGTCTCTATTACTCAATCACAGAAAAAACCAGACGCCGAGATCAAACAGGAACAGACTCCAGAAACCACGGATGAACTGGTTGTCGCCGCAGGACAGGCAATTGTCTTTGACAGCACCGGCCAGGAAGTGACGCGACAACTGGCTGACCAGGGTGCCTTCCCTACACGCGATCAGTTTTCCGTTGCAGATCCCCCCGGAGAGATCCCCGCCATCGATTTTGCGGCACATAAAATTGAGCCGTACAGTTTTCAGGATGGGCAATATGAACTGCCCACTGATTACCAGCTCATTGAACAAGGCAAAGGAATTCGTCTGTGGGGGAACGCCTGGAAGACGCTGGACGTCAACACAGAAATCACCCCCAATACGGTGATCGAATTTGATTTCCGCTCCCTACATCAAGGTCAAATTCATGGTTTTGGCTTTGATCACGATAAGAAGTACGGCAAAGGGAATCATGTCTTCCAGATTTACGGCTATGAAGCCTGGTCTCACATTGGACAGCAGTTTAATACCTATACGGGAACAGGCTGGAAACGATTTCGGATTCGTGTGGGCCGTTATCTGACTGGGAAATATCGTTATTTGCACTTTATTGCCGATGAAGATGTGATTGCCCGCGCCGAAAGCCAGTTTCGCAATGTGCGGATTTATGAAGCGCCTACCAAACAGTAATTGCGGAGCTCAGTGACTGAGATTCGGCTTGGGGTTCGGCTCTTCCGCTTCCCCAGGTGCGGGTTCGTCTTTTGCGGGTTCGTCTTTGCAACCACCCAGAATCAGAAAAGTGGCGGCGAACAAGAGATAACCGATTCCAATACCTGTCGCATGAAAAGTGAAACCGTCAACATTGTCTGCCGTAAACGCCAGACGGAAATGAATGTCATTATTAATGACTTCATAGGCATTCGTCAGTCCCAGAAAAGCGAACAGAGCCGCGACCCCGGACCAGATTGCCGCTGAGCGATATTTACCATCGATCAGACAGGCACAGATCGCCGCCAGAATCATGCAGGTAAAAATAAAACCCCGCTCCATCACAACCAAACCGTGCACCAGAAAGCCATTCACTTCGGTAAACAGATTCGTCGATAAAATATCCTGCAGTGTTTTGCCTCCGCCGACGAGAAACGTGCCTTGCATAATCGTCGCACCCCAGGCAGCAATCGCGGGGAATAATCCCAGCGCCACAGCCGGTGCATGCCGACTCGGAGACGCCTGAAATGCCTGGGCCGTGATCACCATACCAATCCAGAGCACGATCGCCACACCCGCTTCCAGGGGAATGATCCTGCTGATGACCCCCGTCGTTCCCGTCAGGCAGATCAGCAGAAAGAAAACCCCGTTCAGTGTGGAATACCCGGCCCGTGATCCCATTTCTTTCCAGCCGGGATGTCCGATATAAATCGTTGTGGGAAAGCAACTGCCCAGCAATGAAGCCATGATCGTTCCCACGCCATTGGCCATCATCGCGGGTTTGGCAGGGTAACTGTCACCGGCAGCTTCGGCTGATTCTATGTTCTGCATGCTGCCAATCACATTGAACAGCCCCATCGGAAAGATTACCGACATATAGCCGGCCCATTCGCCCGGCTCTTTCAACAGTTCCCACAGGGCCCCCCCAGCAAAGTGGGGCCGATACCAGCCCGATTGTTCCCAGGCTGTTTTGATCGCTTCTGCACTCATCGGTGATCCCTGCAGCATTTGCGGAATCACTTCCGGTAACACCCAGGCGCAAATCGTCCCGACGATAATCGCCAGTAGTCCACCGGGAATCGGCACGGGTAATTTCTTATGCGAAAACAGCGTCAGCAGCACAACCGCAGCGGGCAGCATCGCGATCATCGGTCGCTGATAAATTTTCAGAACAAACGTCATCGAGATAAAACCGATGGCAATCCCTGCCAGTGTCGACAGTAACGCCGCACGAGGCGTTACCCGCCGCACACGATCAGCAATGAAGGCACCAGCGAACTCAATCACGCCACTGCCGAAGCAGGCCAGCAGTCCCATCTGCCAGGCGGCTTCTGCACTGTTGGTCCGTTGATAGACGGGCACCATTACAAAAAAGATATACACCAGCAGTGAAGGCGTATTGATGCCATAAGGCAGTGCGCAAACATCGCTGCGATTTTCCCGTTTCGCCAGCTGATGCGCCTGCCACGCATAAAAAATATTCCCGAACAGAATACTCAACGCAGCGCCAGGCAGGATATATTGCAGCAACAGTTCTGAATCAGCAGAGATACCACACAAGCCGCACAGCGCGACGATGAGCAGAAGCTGGACCAGGTTATCAATCATTAAAGCGAAAAAACCGTCCAGGTCGCGTCGTACGAAGAGGGGGTAATTGCTGTGCTTCATTTCAGTTCAACAGTTCCTGAATGTCATCCTGAGTGAATGGATTTTGTAAGCGGGCCCCCAGTTGCGAGACAATCCGGGCAGCAGCATGCGAAGCCAGATGGCCCGCCTGATGCCAGTTCAAACCATTGGTGATTCCGTACAGAATCCCGGCGGCGTACATGTCACCGGCACCGGTCGTATCAATGGCTTTCACTTCCACGCCTTCAATGGGAATCACGCGTCCTTCATGCATCAGAATCGAACCATCACCACCCAGTGTCAACGCCAGATTGGGGACATGCTTGTGAATCACATGCGCACAATCGACGGCATCCTGTTTGCCAGTCAGACTGCGGGCCTCTTCCAGATTACAGAACAGCAGATCCACTGGTCCTTCGATTAATTCCTGGAATTCATCCCGGAACAGATTGATCAGGAAGGGATCGGATACCGTAAATGCCACTTTGACACCATGTTTTTTTGCCAGTTCGATCGCGCGGTAAGCAGCACGCTTCTGTGTTTCTCCGGTAAACAAGTACCCTTCGACATACACATATTTTGACTGTTTAATGTGTTCTTCGTTGATATCTTCCACGCTCAATGTGGCTGACACCCCCAGATTCGTGAGCATCGTCCGTTGCGCATCCTCAGTAATGAGGACCACACACGTTCCTGTCTGCCCCTCCGCAGCGGGAGGAACCTCTATCGTCACTCCCAGCTTACGCATGTCGGCGAGGTCGAATTCCCCCAGCATGTCACTGCCCACTTTACCGGCGTAGGCTGCTTTGCCACCGAAATCAGCGACTCCGAGTATCGTATTCGCAGCGGAACCGCCCGCACATTGGGAAATGGGGGCACCATCCAGTTCGCCAAGAACTTTTTGCTGGATTTCTTCATCCACCAGGGTCATGATTCCCTTAGCAAAACCGAGTTTCTGGAGCGTGGCGTCCGAGACGCGTGCCTGAATATCAACTAATGCGTTGCCAACGCCATAAACATCGTACTGCATGGTTTCCCTTAACCTGATCCATTCTGAATAATTTCAATTCCCTCTTTTTGTAACAAAGAGGTAGTCCATATCTGCTTTTTTGATGATGTGCAGATCATAACTAAAGAGACATTCAATGGGAAACCACAGAGAGTATGCATCTACTGAGTTTGAAAAAAGCAGTCAGGTCACTACTATATAGGCAAGAATTCACATCCAGAACCCTATCTCAAACGCTGAGATGATTCTGGGGCCGGATTCTTTAAAAACTCAAACCGGCGACAAATCGACTTGATTCACCGCATCACACTTTACAAGGATGCTTTTACACATGACAAACTCCTCCTCTGCGAACGACTTGCTGTACTCACTACCACCCATTGGTGGCAATCCCTCGACCCGTACGAACCAGACCAATCCGGGGAGTTTCGCAAATCCGCCACAGATCGCTCCGGGAGCGAAAGGAGCACTGACGTTCTCGTCTCCCGATACGCCGGGTATGCCTGCTCCCTCAGAAAAAACCGCCTGGGACTTTATGCCTGCAGGCTGGGAGCTGAAACCAGGCTTCGAAGAAAACTATGAAACAGCCGATGCCTGGACTCCCCCGGCTGACTTTCTGCCGGTCACCCAGCTGGAGTTTGCCCGCTGTGGAACTATCACACCGGAAATGGAACGGGTTGCCGAACGGGAACCGCATCTGCTCGCAGAACAGATCCGTGATGAAGTCGCTTCCGGTCGTATGATTATCCCTGCCAACAAAGTGCACCTGGGATACCAACTGGATCCGATGGCCATCGGTCGTGCTTCCAAAACTAAAGTGAACGCCAACATGGGAGCCTCGCCCGTTTCCTCCGGAACAGATGAAGAAATCGAAAAACTCAAATGGGCACAACAATGGGGTGCCGACACCGTAATGGATCTCTCGACCGGCGGCGATATTGACGGTTGTCGGCAGGCGATCATCCAGAACAGCTCCGTTCCCATTGGAACAGTTCCCATTTATTCCATGATCATCGCCCGTCGTCTGGAAGATCTGGATCACGCCAGTATTCTGCAGATGCTCGAACATCAGGCCAAACAGGGAGTCGACTATTTTACGATTCACGCCGGCGTGCTGCAGGAACACCTCTCACTCGTCGCACAGCGTCTGATCGGAATCGTCAGCCGTGGCGGTTCACTGCTGGCAAAATGGATGCTCCACAACAAACAGCAGAACCCGATGTACGAACTCTGGGACGACATCTGCGAAATCATGCGGGAATACGACGTCAGCTTCTCCATCGGTGACGGCTTGCGTCCTGGCGGACTGGCGGATGGCTCAGACCGTGCCCAGCTGGCAGAACTGTGCGTACTGGGTGAACTGACCGAACGTGCCTGGAAAAAAGGGGTGCAGGTCATGATTGAAGGACCCGGGCATATCTCCTTCGACCAGATCGAGTTCAATATGAAACTTCAGCGAACATTGTGTCATGGCGCTCCGTTCTATGTATTAGGGCCATTGGTCACAGACATCTTCCCGGGCTATGACCATATCACCAGCTGCATCGGTGCGACCGCAGCCGGCTATCACGGTGCCAGCATGCTCTGCTATGTGACTCCCAAAGAGCATCTGGGTTTGCCTAAAAAAGACGACGTCAAACAGGGCTGTATCGCTTACAAGATTGCTGCCCATGCGGCTGACGTCGCATTAGGAATTCCCGGAACCCGTGATCGGGACGATGATCTTACCGAAGCGCGGGCTGCCCTCAACTGGGAAAAACACTTCGAACTGAGCTTCGATCCGGATACCGCACGCGCTTTACATGATGAAGACCTGGACGTGGATACCGACTTCTGTGCGATGTGCGGCCACGACTGGTGCAGCGTTCGTATCTCCAAGGAGATTCAGGAATTCATGTCAGGAAAATCGGAAGACTATGCCTGGGACAAAGCGAAAAAATCGCTGCCGTTGACAGCCGAGCAGCAGGAAATTCTGGAAAAGCGCGGCGTTCTCAGCCCCGACGAAATTCACAAACTGGCATCAAAAGTCAAAAAGGAAATGGTCGGCGAAGGCGAACAGGACAAAGCATCCTGCCACAGTGACTACGTCGCTCCTGAAGAAGCACAACAGATGCAGACTTCGAAACAACTGCCGGTTCTGAATGAACGTCCCTGATTTCCGCCAGCCGGCATTGAAAATCAGATAAAAACAACGCGGGCATCTTGCTTGAGAGATGCCCGCATTGTTGTTTTAACCTCGCAGTCTCATGGCACCGGCGATTAAGCCGACAAACATCAAGATCCAGGCGAACACTTTACCCATCGCACGACCAGAACGATATGCGGAGCTACCGGAACCAACTGAAGAGCCGGCTCCATCATTATTGGATGATGCCGGAAAGGGACTCCTGTTATTGGCAGCAACCTGTTGGTCCTGCCTTCCCTGATTACAATGAGGGCAAGGCGCTGTAGAACTAAATCCCGTTGATCGGAATTTCTTACCACACTTACCGCATATGTAAATTGATTCTCCAGCTTTGCCTCCACAATGGGGACACTGTAGCATCACCGGAGTATCTGAAACATGTTTCTTATTACAGAAGTTACATTCAATCTCGTATTGCATGGTAGGCATGCGTGGCGCGTTCATCTGTGGTGATTCTGCGGGCATGTTGGGAAACGGGTTTCTGCCCCCCATTCCCGTTTGACCGGGAAATCCTGGATTTCTTTCCTGGTTCATGGCCAGTTGATCGGTCTGCTTCCGAGGCTTGATCAGGCTCATATCAGGGGCACTGAAGAAGTCTGTGATGAACAGTTCCTCTTTCTCACCGGTATTCAGGACAGCCACTGAATCGCCGTAAGCCAACCGGACAAATTTGCCTTTGATCTGACGTTTGCTGAGATCGGTCCAGATGCGGAATTCTTTTTCTCGCTCTTCTGGGGTTAAACTAAGAACAGTTTCTTCAGCTAGTGCAGGAAAGAAATTACCGGGAATTTCTTTTTGCAGCCGTTCCTGCACATAGATCTGATCCTCGGCACAGAAGTTCTGATAGGGAAAATCCTGAACCATTCCGGTTTTTGTTATCAACAGAGTGACATTGCCATCCTCCATTTTAACATAAGAGGCGGCGACCGAATTGCCAGATAAATCGGTCCACTTACGTTGAAAATTGAGCTGCATGAACTGTTTCAGTCTGGTAGGTGACAGACTCGGATCGGGATCCTCACGATAGGCCAGGGGAATTTCATCAAAGCGGCCATGCATTTTCAGAGCATCCCGTAAGAGTTTCAGATCGTCGGGGATCAGGGTTCCAATATGTACGTTGATAAAACCAACCGGTTTGCCCAGAAATACCACTTCGCGGCCATTGATACGCATAAATCTTACTTCAGATTTCTTTCCCTGCTTGTCAGTCCAGACACGATATTCGTTCAAGGCTGCTACCAGTTGGGGATCAATCTCCGTATCCACTTTTTCCACATCCGGATTCGTGTCCGCTTTCGTCGTTTTAGAGGCATCATCCACAACAGCGCCTGCTTCCATTTTCAAGGGCGCATCTGAAGAGCCGACTTTCGCTCCCGGTTCACCAGCTTTGGCCTTCAGGCTTTCAGGAAGAAGAGCAACCAGATTATTGTGGCGATGATATTCAATGATCCACGCGACGTCTTTTTCGCTCAGATCGTCCAGGGGTACCCGGACCGAACCGCCCGCATCTTTCAGCAGCGTGACTTTGCCTTGCGAGCTCACTGAAAGGAGTTTGGCCTGATGACGGGTACCATCTTTCAATGTAAATTCACGGACCGTAAACGGTTTGAATGACTCTTCTTCAACAGAGGGTTTCGCTGTCTCTGCAGGCATTGATTCCGGAGCAGGTTTCTCGGGAGTCGGTTCTGATGCAGGCTGCGTGGAAGCCGGTTTCGCAGGCGGGGAAGTGTCCGGCTCTGAACCTTTCACAAATTCTTTTTGAGGTTTACGATATTCAGGGGGAAGAAAACTTAACAGTTTTTTTCGCTTGTGATATTCGTAGATCCAGTTCAGATCTTTTACACTTAATTTTTCAAGAGGGACATACACTGTCCCCTCTCCCTTCAGACTGAGAGTGGCAGTCGGGCCTTTAACGGTAATCAGTTTCCCGGTCGCTTCAGTTCCATCCCGATAGGTCCAGTTGCGCACGGTGAAGCGTTCGTAACTTTCTTCAGCAGGTAACCGTTGAGAGAGCATCAATGAACAAAGCATCGCGCACAAAACAGCAAATTGCGTTTTTGTCGTCTTCATTATGACCAGACCATGTTATAAAATGAGGTTCGAGGCGTTTAGGAAATTCTTAAATTTAACCACTAAACTACAACTATCAGAATAGCCCACATCCGTTCAACTTGAAATACTGAAAATTGAAAATTTGAGAATCCAGGGAGAGGCTTGTCCCAAAATTCAGTTGATCCGTAAAATCCCTCTATCAGGCCTCTCAGAAAGGGCAATTCTGTTCTGAAAATCTAACTCTGTTTTTTCCGCTTTTGTACAGATATAATATCTTTTGTGCAGTCAGATTGTTTTTATCCGTTGAATATCCAATTAAAGGAGAGTGGTTCACTTTATGCTGAATTCTTTGAAGGGGCAATTCTTAGTCGCGTCCCGTAAGCTGAACGATCTCAATTTTTATCGATCTGTTGTGCTGATCGTAGAACATAACGAACAGGGAGCCACCGGTCTGATTGTCAATCGCCCTTCCTCCTTTTCGATTACCAATGCATTATCGCGTTATTTTGACATGCCCAAACTCGAGGACATGGTATTTATGGGAGGTCCGGTAGAACCGAATGGCATGTTTGCCCTGCATAATGCCAGTGATCTTGAAAAATCAACTGAGGCGATCGTCCCGGATTTATTCATGGGCAGCAGCCCGGAGATTTTCGAACAGGTAATCTGGCGCATTTCGGAAGGTGACCCGCATCTGGATTTTCGGATCTTTTTCGGTTGTGCCGGCTGGGCACCTTTACAACTGGAATCCGAAATAAATCGGATGGACTGGCTCTATACTCCTGCGATGACGCAAGACATCTTTGACATCGACCCCTATGATATCTGGGATACCCTGCTGCAACGTGCCATGTCAGAACGACGATTTCTACCTCAAGAAACGGCACATCCCGAGTGGAACTGATGTAAGCTGCTGACAGACTGACCTGAGAACGACCCACTTAATCCACTGAATCCACCATAAGAAAAGTAATCTCTCGCATGACGCCTATTCAGATCAAAGACCCGGATACTGGTTCCTTCGCCAACATTTTACCAGAGCTGGGATTCAACTGCTTTGAATTCCAGGCAATGGTGAATGGTCAGCCGATTGATGTAATCGACGCACATCCTGATTTTGCATCAGGAAACCAACGCCCGAGCAGTGGTGGAATTCCCATTCTGTTCCCCTTCCCGAACCGCATCGCCAACGCGAGTTTTCAGTGGGATGGGGTTCCTTATGAACTCCCTGCTGATAAAACCTATCATGACAAAACCGGCAACGCCATTCATGGCTTCTGTCTGGATCTTCCCTGGCGGGTCATTTCGCAGGAAGAGTCTGCTGTGACAGGCCAGTTTCAATTGAGTATTGACGGAAAACACCGGCTGAAATACTGGCCCGGCGACATTTTTATTGAAGTCCGATATGAAGTCAAAGGGGCGGCTCTCCGCGCAGATATTCGTGTTGGTAATCCAGGCTCGAATTCGGTGCCCTGGGGGCTGGGCACACACCCTTACTTCAAAGTTCCCCTGTCAAAATCAGGCAGTCTCAAAAACTGCCTGGTGGAGTCGCCGGCGAGTGAGGAATGGGTGCTCGAAGACTGCCTGCCCGTCGGCGTCAAAAAGTCGATTGGAAAATCTCACGACCTGCGAGAAGGTGCCTGGCTGGACCAGCTGCAGGCAGATGATATCCTCACTGGCATGCCTGAAGATATTGAACAGTATGAATGCCTGATTATGGATGAGCAGGCAGGTCTGGTCGTAACTCAGGACTATGATGCCATCTTCTCCGAGCTGGTTGTTTTTACGCCCCCTGATCGGGATTGCGTCTGCCTGGAGCCTTACACGTGTGTCACGAATGCCATCAATCTGCTCAGCGCGGATGTGGAAACCGGACTCCGGGTGCTGCCACCGGAATCAGAGATCAAAACCTGGATTGAAATTCGGGCAGGAAAAGTAATTGTCTGATGGTAACGTCGGGAGAAACAGGATGACAAATCGAATCTGTCTGCTGCTGTGTCTGACACTCTTTACCCTGCTTCCCGCACAGGTCTTCTCCCAGGCGGAAAGGCTGCGAAAGCAGCAGGTCTCATCGGAAAGTCCGCAAACGAAGGCCCAGAGTCTGCGGTTACTCAATGATATAGAAGCGCGACTCAAAACGGTCAACCAACCAACCGCGCATCAGCCCCCGGTGACAGCGGAGAGCGATGCTTTTATCATTGTTGACGATACAGTCAGGGGCGTAAACTATAACAGGACGCCCAACGTGCATTTTTTGCTGACGCGTCTGATTCTGATCAACCAGAGCCCACGGCCCCTCAAACTGGTCCGCAGCCAGATTAAAGCTTTCGTAGATGGTCAGGAAACTCCCCTGCGAACTTTACCTCCCAATCTGATCAACCAACCTGTCCAGTTGGGAAAACGTAGCCTGCGACTCAATAGTTTAAATTTTCAAAATGATGCCACCGTACCACCCGGCGAACAGGGCAGTTTGTGGATATTACTCACAGACTTACCTGGGGCACCTCATATTCCGAAAATCGAATTTCAAGTCACGGTCAATGATCAGACACTGAAACTGAATGTGAACCGCTTCGAACTCGGTAAATTGAAATATACCATCAAATTGCTGGGCCCCAGCCAGTGTCTGGCAGAATTGACTGTGAGCGGCGAGTTGAATTCCATTAATATCGGAAGCCTCATTCAGGAAATTGATCTCCTGACAACCCAGAACATCAAACGCTTCGTCATGCATTTCCCGGACCCGAAAACTCAGATCGACGATTCGGTCGAAAAATGGCTACCTCGCGCAGCAAGTCAAGTGGGGATCAATGCGATGGTGAATTCTCCCTTCCCTGTCTTTCCCAACATGATCTCTGAACTGCATCTGTCCGGAGAAGTGTTTAAGAACTCCAAAGTACCTTTCCTCGGAATCAAGAAGGGACAGGTCACGCATGAAACAGAATCAGCGGCGATCCACGCCGCACTCGACAGTGCAATGAGTGTTCTCACGCGGGAAAAAGTAGCAGAGCAGATCCGGACAGGTTCACCGGCAGTGAAAATCGCAGCACTCATCAGTGGCGGTCGACAGCTGACCAATGCAGAACTGCCGCTGATCCTGGAACTCACATCAGATCCGGACCCGCTCGTACAACAGGCCGCATTATTTGCCTTACGTTATCTGGGAGACTCCCGCGTCTATGAACGGTTAACCCAGGTCGCTAAAACGGGCGGCCCTCAGGCCGAAGTCGCCGTTGCCAGCCTGGCAGAATCCCGGTTTGCCCAAGGCCAGAAGGTGCTGTTAAAACTGTTAAAAGAAAGCCCTCCGGCCTCTCAGAAAACAATGATTCAGATTATCGCTCAGAGCCCACGTCCTCAGTGGGGAGATGCCATCTATCAATTCATCTCCAGTGATAACCTGGAACTCCGTAAAGCGGCGATCCAGGCGCTGATACTTAATGGTCATCCACGACTCTTTGAAATATTGTCAGAGGCGCTACAGTCTCCCAATCCGGAAATACGCGAAGTAGCCTTCCAGGAACTGATTCAACAGAAAGACAATGAGAGTGAAACATTGGCCTTGAATTATGTTCTGTCGCAACTGAAACAGACTGCACCAACCCAGGCCATGCTTACTTTTCTCGATCGACTGAAAGATCAGCGTGCCATCCCGCTTCTGTTTCGGCATCTGGAAAATCCAAAACTCGATTCCGGACTGCGGGTCGCCGTCATAAAAACATTGGCCTCGATTGGTGACCAGACAGTAGAATCCGGTTTCCTCAAAGTTTATCCCCAGGCAAAGGTCAACGAAAAATTAGTGATCCTCTCCTCACTGCAGGAAGTCGATTCCCCTCACTATTACGAACTGGTAGAGCAGGCTTTAAATGACAGCGATCTGAAGATTGTTAATGGAGCCATCGACAGTTTGCGCAAATCCGGTTCCATCGAAGCCGTCAATTTATTACAGAAGACATTACGCAAAACCGATCAGTCTTCTACCTGGAGAGCCATCTATTCATCGCTGGTTTCAATCGGTACCCCTGAGGCACGACGGATTATTATGGACGCCCGTTTTGAAGGAGATCTCGATGATAAAAAAAGGGCTGCTGCCACGGCGCTGAATAATATTTATACGCGTTCACCAGGCTCCCAGTACGTAAAAAATGGTAATACGGAACAGGGTAGAAAACAATACGAGGAAGCTTTGGAAGAATATCAGACTGCGCTCAGCATCGATTCGCTGCTCGTGCCGGCCTATCAGGGTATCGTCAATGTTCAAAATGCAATGCAGAAATATGAAGAGGCTCTCAAGACCGCAGATCAGGGGCTGAAAATCGACAGCATGCATGCGCGATTATATGTCGCGAAAGGGATGATCTACAGCAACCTGTCGCAATCCGAAGAAGCACTGCAGCAGTTTCACAAAGCGATTGAAATCGACCCGCTGGATCATTTCTCCTATGTCATGCTGGCTTCACATTATTCCAAACATAATCAAAACGAAAAAGCGCTGGAAGCCTATGACGGTGCCATTCATGCCAACCCCCGTAATATGGATCTTTACGATTTCAAAGCCGATCTCCAGCTCTCCCTCAAACGTCCCGACGATGCACTCAAAACCTATGATCAGGCCATCGAAGTCAATCGCGGACAGATCAAGGCCTATTCCAGCAAGATGACCCTGCTGCGAAAACTCCACCGCTACTACCAGGTTCTGGCCGTCTGTGATGATATCTTAAAAGAAGGCAGCCTGAAGAGAAATCCGCAGTATGTTATGTATGCCTATCTGACAAAAGCCAATACCTATCAGCAACTCTCTCAACTGGAGAATGCCATCGCCGCCTGTGACGCTGCAATTAAAATCAGACCCGGGGAAATGCAGCCTTACCTCACCAAAGCTCATATTTATACCGAAGCAGAGCAATGGGAAAAAGCGTTGCACGTATATGATCAGATGATTCAGGATCCCACGATCCAGAAAGACAATCGCCTGATAGATGCCTTTACCGGCCGCGGTCATATGAATTTACAGCGCATGGACTGGCAGTCTGCTCAGAAAGATTTCCAGCGAGCTTTTGAGATTGACAATAAAAGCTCACAGGCGATTACCGGCCTGGCAATCTGCATGGTTTACAATCATCAGGAAGACAAAGCGATTTCGTTCGTGAATGAACAGTTGAAAAACTTCAAAGAAGATGGGCTGTTTCATTATAATGTCGCCTGCGTTTACGGACGGGCGTTGATCAATCTGAAGGATGAGAAAAAAACACCTGACGCTCAGAAAACCATCAAAGGTTATCAGGACACAGCGATCCAGCATCTGAGCAAGGCTTCCGATCTCGGCTTTCAAGATGTCGAGTGGATGCAAAAAGATCCTGATCTCAGTGAATTACAGCCCCTTCCCGCATTCAAAGCACTGGTTCAGACACTCGAAAAGAAAACGAGCCTATTACAGTAACTCACCCTTGGTGAGCACTGATCTGCACCTAAACCACTGATCCGTCTGAGTTTAAAGTAGCATTGCTGCAGATGGTTCCTGCCTCGCCTCCCTGCCTGGAGATTGCCGTTTTCTCAAATCACGCTTTCTGCTACATTTCCAGCCCCATCTATCAGGCATCTCACCAGTGAATTCCGATTCGGCGCGAGGTCTGTTTTTTCTCCCCATTTCAGAGTGAGTTTCGTGATGCGTCGTCATCCTTTCCTGAATCTTAATTCGATCCTGCTGACTTTGCTGGCTGCCACTTCGCTTCCGGCTGAAAATCCACCTGCGACACAGGTTAAAACAAAAGTTGCTGCGGGGATCTCAAACCAGACTACCGTCGAAATTAACCAGAATGATCCGCGACAGATTTTGACACAATGGTCGGCTGCCTCCAGCTTTCTGTCGCCTGTCGGCCCTCAATCCACTATCGAAAAATTCAAGAAGCAGAATCAGGTCTATTTCAGCGGGCATGAGCTGACACTGATTTCCGAATTTCAACAACCCATCTCAGCTCAGACATTACTGACAGAATATGAGTGGCATGTGATCAGAAAAACAGGTTCCGTTATCATCCTGCGGGGAGTTCCTAAAGATCTCTTAACCCGGCATCTGTGCCGCCCATTTGAACTGCAGTTCAATACACAATCCATGCTGCCTGAAACTTTAACGTTCCTGCCGGGTAAGACAAAGTCACAATCCGGGTTTGCGGCGGTCGAGTTAACCACGTTAAAAGAAGTACGCAAGTCTGCCATCATCGCAGGACATCCAGAACCAGAATTCGTTTCACAAACCGTTGCCAAGGCAATCTTCCCGCAAGCGATTACTCCGCCAGACCCTGCAAAAAGAAATCCCATCCGACGCATTTCTTTTTCCCAAACCAGTACTGAAAACAGGAATAAAACAGAACTGCTGGAAATCGAAAAACTGGTGAAGCGCTGGGTTTCTGTCTCTCGCAAAATTGATTCGGTCAAACTGGGAAATGGAATTACTCTTTATCCACATAGTGAGCAGCAGAAATCACTGGAGTTTGAGATTTCTCAAAACAATACGAATCTCTCAACGAGAGCAATCTATCTGTCTGCCATGCAAAACCTGTCCTCGTGGTTAATGAACGTCGATCAGAGTACATTCCTGATCGAATCGTTTACAATCGAATTATCCACAGACGAGCCAGGACCGGTGGCAGCAAAGTTTATTACACTGAAACTTAAGCCAGAGCCGGATCAACCTCAACCCGGCTGGCAGTCTGTCGAACTGGAATTCCACACCGCTCAACCACTTCCAGTCAAAATCAGTGAGACCAGAAACCAGCAGGTGGTTCAGTTTCTACTGTCAGGCATGGACGTAACTTATTCCGAGTGAAGCCAGAGCCTATTCGGTCGGCGGTTCCCAATCTCCCCAGTGTTCAAGGTAGTGCTGATACGCCTTGTTGGAGTTTGCTTCCTGCTCCAGATACCGATAGGCCTCCGTGACGATCTCCTGCTCAGCATCAATACTGAGGAATCCTGCCAGGACCCGGGAACGGAGAAATACGAAATAGGTATCCAGAACATCACAACGGCAGTAGTCGTTGATTTCATCCACTTTGCCGGAATCATACATCGACTGCACCTGCGAACCATCAATGCCGGTTTTGCCTGGCTTGCCGATCAGATTGGCCAACAGGTTCAGCCCTCCCGTTATCCGGCCGGCACCGAAATTGGAAAACAGATCCATCAGATCGAGGTGAGCGCCGGTATTATAGCGGTTGCGTGATTGATCAAAACTGCGGGCGTTCACATTGAACCATTCCGGCAGTGAAATTCCATAGCGATATGCTGCCAGTTCCAGAACCGGCAAATCATAACCACGACCATTAAAAGTGACTAAGGTTGGCTGACCATAGTGCACCCAGCCCTGCCAGAATTTCTTTGTGATGATTTGCGGGCGAAATTCGGGTGGATCGAGTACTGTCAGATCCTGCAGCCGATAGTCTTCAGACAACTTAGCCACCGCCACAGAGACCGGCAGCATAAAAGTAGCCGGAATGAAGTCGCTGCCGGTGGCCTCAACCTGTTCGGCCTGATAGCGGGCCAGGGCTTCCGCAGGGGACAATTCCTCCCCCGGATAACGAACACGGGAAATCAGATCGCCATCGGCGATCGCTTCCACATCAAATACAAGATACGCTACGGGGGGCTGGGACACGTTCTGACTCGCATTTTACGGGTGAAGTGATGATAATAACAGCATAAAACATGTTCACTGACGAACAGGATTCGGAGCCAGACTGTTCGGGATATCCGCTCCCGACAAATGGCCCCTTCCATTCGGTTCTGCTGACCAGTATAAACAATAAGAAGCGTTTCGAGTAGTTTGGTCTTTTGTTGCAAAGGCAGACAGGGTTTATGACCGACCATGAAGAGCATCTGATGGTTCAGGAAGACAATGAAGCACAACGTGATCTGGAAGCACAGGCCATCCGTGGGCTGTCCAATGCTTACCTGCTGATGCGCGATGAAATTGGGAAAGTCATCATCGGTCAGTCGGAAGTTGTGGATGAAATCCTCATCTCACTGTTCAGCCGAGGCCACTGCCTGCTGGTCGGTGTACCGGGACTGGCCAAAACACTGCTGGTCAGCACGATTGCCAAAATCCTGCACCTTTCATTTCGTCGCATCCAGTTTACCCCGGACCTGATGCCTTCCGATATCACAGGAACCGACGTTCTGCAGGACGATCCGGAAACCGGGCATCGTTCCTTCCAGTTTATGCAGGGACCACTCTTCACGAACGTCCTGCTGGCAGATGAAATTAACCGAACGCCTCCCAAAACTCAGGCTGCGCTACTGGAAGCCATGCAGGAACGTCATGTGACTGTCGGCTCAAATACCTATCGTCTGCCGGAACCCTTTTTTGTACTGGCAACGCAAAATCCGATCGAACAGGAAGGTACCTATCCACTGCCGGAAGCGCAGCTGGACCGCTTTATGTTTAATGTGGTTGTGAATTATCCGACTGCTGCCGAAGAACTCATGATCCTCAAACAGACGACCGGCAATCAAAAACCGGAGTTGGAAGCCGCATTAACGGGGCGTCAGATTCTGGCGCTGCAGGAAGTCGTCCGCAAAGTTCCTGTCGCCGAGCATGTATTTGTCTATGCCCGGGATCTGGTACGGGCCACGCGTCCGGGAGAAGCGACGGCCCCCAAGTTCATTAAAGAATATTTGTCATGGGGCGCCGGCCCACGTGCTGGACAGTTTCTGATATTGGGAGCCAAAGCCCGAGCCATTCTGGAAGGGCGTTTTCATGTCTCGACCGAGGATATCAAATCCGTTGCCCATGCAGTCCTCAGGCATCGCATTGTCACCACCTTTCAGGCAGACAGTAAAGGGCTTGCTCCCGACGATATTATTGACATGCTGATTGAACATGTTCCCAACCAGCTTAAAACTCAGGCGAAAGCAGCCGCAAAAGGTTAACGGTTTTTCCCAAAGGGACTACCGACTTTGAAATACTGACCGGTCATGTCGATACCAGCTTCACAACGGATTTTTCTGGATAACAATTCCACAACACGTCCCCTGGATGACGTGGTGGACTTGCTTGCAGAACAGTATCGAACACACTATGCCAATCCCGGCAGCGCTCATGCAGAGGGGCGCCAGGCGCGCAGAGTACTGGAAGATGCCCGCGAACAACTGGCCGCACTCCTGGGTGCGCATCCCCAGGAAGTCATTTTTACCAGCGGTGGTACGGAATCGATCAATCTGGCCATTCAGGGATTTTTGTCTGGATCTCCCGGAGAGATTGTCTTACCAGCGGGTGAGCATCCCGCTACGGTCAACACCATCCGTCGCCTGGCACCGCGGGGACTGAAACAGATTCCACTTCCTTTGGACGACGAGGGCAGAATTGAGACTAAAGCACTCGCTGAACTAAACTGGGAACACGTGCAGTTGGCCACCTCTATCCTGGCTCATAACGAGACCGGGGTAATTCAGGATATTGCCCCGCTGGCGGAAAGCTGTCAGAAACATAATATTCCCCTGCATCTGGATTGCGTGCAGGCCATCGGGAAGATTCCGTTTCATTTTCATGACTCAGGCGCGACTGCCGTCAGCCTGGCAGCTCATAAATTTCATGGTCCGCGAGGCGTAGGTGCCCTGATCGTTAAAGCAGACGCACGCCTGCTGCCTCAAATTGCAGGCGGACATCAGGAGCGGGGCAAACGGGCAGGAACCGAACCGGTGGCATTGGCAGCGGGCATGGCAAAAGCGCTGGCAGCAGCTGTGCAGGATCAGGAAGCACGAGCAAGCCAGACTGCAGCGCTCAGAGATCGTCTGCAGGTGGGACTGCAGGAACTCTGCTCGCCAACAGTTGTCAATGGCAGTCAACAGCATCGGCTTCCCAATACCCTCAACATCTCTTTTCCCGGCCTGGATGGAGAAGCCCTGCTGATCTCACTCGATCTGGCAGGCATCTCCTGCTCTCTGGGCAGCGCCTGTGCCAGCGGTTCACGAGACCCGGCTCCCGTGCTGCTGGCGATGGGCTGCGAGGAACGCGTCTATCGCTCTGCAGTTCGATTAAGCCTTTCGTTCCTCAATACAAACGAGGAGATCGAAGCAGCCATCATGCGAATCAGCAAAGTGGTCAACCAACTGCGGTCCTGACCTGATACAGAGTCTTGTCTATTTTGTCAGGCTTTTTTGTTCCGCTCTCTGATCCAGAGACCGCGTTGGTTTCATCAGCGACGTTATTCCAGGCCGGGCAGTTATTACTCTCCCGGATCATCAAAAATAGTAAACTGTGGCATCGGCAGATCTGACTGCTCAAGAGCCTTGAGCTGCGTTTCGATCAACTCGATGCGACTGGCGATCAGTTCGCGACGATGCGACCACTTTTGTTCCCAGTCATGGAACATGGTTGCATTATTCTCTGAAGCGACTGTTGAGGCGTGACGGGTCGTTTGGATTTTTACAAGTGATCGTCCTAATCTTGAGTGGGCTTCCTTAACCTGATGACTAGTGTGTTGGGGACACAAAGGCATGCGATGCTGCTCCCTAAGGTATGCGATTCGTGAATATGGTCTTCTTAGGATGAATACATCTTGAAAGTGAATCTGTTCAGCGCAGGTGCAATATGATCTGTGATATTTATTCCATCAACTGTTGCGACATCATTTGTCTGCTTATTCAACCACCTGCTGTGGCATGTTCGCTTTTGGCAAGATATGAAAGATAGATCGTCGCTGCCGATCAGTGATCTTGAGCAATAAGCATTGACTTTTCACATGAAAAGAATGAGACTCCGGGAAGACCAAGTTCATTTGATACGATCGGCATTCATCAGAACAATTATCATTAACCCGCATAATCAACAACTCTGCAATAGCAGTTACAGAATGCACCTGTTGGTTTCCTGCCAGCAAACTTAATTACAGACTACGATTTGCTGTTTAATTATTGAATTATTCCAGGCATGCTCTGATTCTGCCTGAGTTGATCCAGCTCATTCAAACTTCTTTGAGATGTAACAACTTAGCCGGTGGAATCACAGTCTGACTGCAGGAATCCCGTTGCCAGACAACGGATAATGTAACTCTGTTTGAAATTGTCTGCAGAGTCCCGAAGGGATCGTATCGTTTCTCCTGATGATTGTGCACCCTGCAGTTTTCAATCCTTAACGCCCGACCAACGGCATCCGAAACCGGTACTTCAATTCTGTGAGTGACCATTATTAAAACAGAAGTTCCAGGAGCGGAAATCCCAGATCACCGATCGGTCAACTTCTAGAGCGCATCACATTAAAACCATAGCGTCTCACAATCTATTCTACTCGGTCCAAATGGCCCTGGAGACGCGACAGTAAAACTGGACACAGTCTAACTGCAAGTTGAATGTCAGCGTGATTCATTTCGTCCGGCAACAAATCTGTTCGACAGCTCCCAGCGATGGATTACTCATCCTGGATTTCAACCAGTCTGACGCAGGTATTGAAACGGGGCACAAGCTAAGTGCTGTGAGAGTAAGAGGGATTTACCTCATGGCAAACTTTAGCAGTTAAGAAGTCATTACCCGTTCCGCAACACGGGCAGAGTCCGGTTAGGCAAACAGCAACAATCTTGCAGCCAGCCTTAATATAAATATTCCTTTGTATGATACGATCACCACTTTCCTCTCTCACGCTAATAGAGTTACAGCCGAACTTTTGATGAAGGAACGGATAATAGTTACAACTCATCCCTTCCTGCGTGCGATACCAGAGGGATCGGTTTATTTTCAAAAAAACACCAAAGACTCTCAGATTACCTAAAGTAACATTCCGATAGAATATGAGCATGAATGCGCAATTTCCCTCTGTTCATTCTTTGCGTCGTCTGAATCTGGAATGGTTTTGTTATGGAAAGATAAGCCACATCAGTTCGAGGAATCCTGTCAGAATGTATCGATTTGTTTCACATTTATAGGATTTGACAGGATCAGAAACTAATGTCTTCGGGTGGTTTCAGCATCACTCGAAACCTAAATCATATAAGTAGCTAATACCCATTAATCCCTTGGGGAGCTTAATTTACAAGTGAGAAAGGCTGTTTGCCATGACGCGAATTAATACTAACGTTGCCTCGTTGCGAGGTCTGCGTAGTTTAAACAAATCTACGAATCTTCTGGATACCTCGCTGACACGACTGTCAACCGGTTTGAAAATCAACTCCGGTAAAGACAATCCATCAGGTCTGATCGCCAGTGAAACTCTGCGATCTCAGGTATCTGCTATTGAACAATCAATCAAAAACAGTAACCGTGCCAGTAACGTAATTGCGACTGCTGACTCGGCTCTGGGCGAAGTGACTAACCTGTTGAATCAGGTTCGTGGTCTGGTCCAGGAAGGTCTGAACGAAGGTGCTTTGTCTCAAGACGAAATCTCAGCTAATCAGCTGCAGATCGACACTGCTTTATCAGCGATCAACCGAATTTCCGCCAATACATCATTCGCTGGTGACAAACTGATTGACGGAAGCAAAGCATTCCGTACACAGTCTTCTGCAGTCGATTCAGCAAAACTCTCCGACTTCCAGGTCAACGAAGCCGTATTTGGTAGCAGCAGTTCGATTACACTCGACGCTACTATCGTCACTGCAGCTACTCAGGCCAGTCTGGATTACAGTGCTGTTGACGGTGGACTGGCAGCTGCGACCACCATCGAAGTGGGTGGTTCCAGTGGTTCTCAGGTGCTCTTCCTTGGTGCATCCAGCACGCTGGACAACGTCAAGGATGCTGTGAATGGCGTGACCGATATTACAGGTGTGACAGCGACCAAAACCAATAAGGTTGCCAGCAACCTGACAGTCGACAGTGCTGCCGTCAACTCCGATTTGACTTTTACCGACGCTCGCTCATCGGACAGTATCTTGGGTGATACAAACCAAAATATTAACATTTCGTTTGTCGACCCTAGTGGGGCCAGTCAAGCTTTAGGCGTGACTGTCACGAATAATGCCACGGACATTAACATTGTCGTCAGTCTGGCAACGAACGCTGGTAGTGCCATTACCTCGACTGCAGCCGACATCAAAACGTTGCTGGATGCTAACGCAGATGCCAACGCGTACGTCTCAACAGCCGTGGAAGGTGCTGGTGCCGGTGTGGTCGACGCTGCAGCTTCTGCTGCCTTAGCCGGTGGTACGGACGCTTACCTGACCTTCAGTGCCAATAACTATGGTGCTGATGAATTCGTGGACGTCAACGTGCTGTCTGGAACATTTGACACAGTCGATAATATTACCGACGGGAATTCTCTGAAACGAGACATTGGTTCGGACATTGTTGCACGAATCAACGGTCAGGTTGCCCAGGGTTCCGGTCTGTCAGCGAACCTGCGGTCGCAACAGTTGGATGCATCGTTCTCCTTCACTGCTGCCGCGAACACTGTTGACAATACTGCCAGCATCACCATCACTGGTGGTGGTTCACTGTTCCAGATTGGACAGGACGTGTCAGCCGCTGGTCAGGTTGGTATCGGAATTGAAGCGGTCAACACAGCCCGTCTGGGCGGTGTCTCCGGTAAGCTGTTCGAACTGGGTTCCGGTGGTGGAAAGAGTCTGTTGGACGTCGGTCCTTCAGTACCCGGCTCTGACCTGGTGAACATCATCGAAGAAGCGGTCAACCGTGTTTCCACCCTTCGCGGTCGTCTGGGTGCGATTCAGAAGAACGTGATCGAAACCAACGTCTCCTCTCTGGGTGTTGCTCTGGAAAACATTTCTGAAGCACGTAGCCAGATTGTGGAT
Organism: Gimesia algae; assembly: GCF_007746795.1. Taxonomy (NCBI): domain Bacteria; kingdom Pseudomonadati; phylum Planctomycetota; class Planctomycetia; order Planctomycetales; family Planctomycetaceae; genus Gimesia; species Gimesia algae. Next base: position 336,647 of record NZ_CP036343.1, on the reverse strand, counting down.
ACCGACTTCGCTGTCGAAACCGCAAATCTGACGAAAGCTCAGATTTTGAACCAGGCTGGTATTTCGGTTCTCTCGATTGCCAACCAGAACCCACAACAGGTATTGAGTCTCTTGAGATAATCCTCAAAGGCCTCATTCATCGAATGAGAAATACTGAATTAACAAAAACACTATCCATCCAATGATGGGTAGTGTTTTTTTATTTATATCTTCATTCCCACCCAGCTTACCAACCATTCTGAGGTGAAGGACCGAGATTACGATTGATTTTCTGCAGACCAGAGAAACTGCTTATCTAGCCCCCCACCGCAGCCGATACAAACAGAATAACCGGAAAAGTCTGCCGAGCGTTCTGCCTCAGGCAGTTTCGCTCAGTACTATTTGAATTTTTTTCAATCACAAAAGTGATTCAAAGAAGATCTCATGCCATCACCTCAGGAACTATTGGCAACTGCGGTTCAACAGCATCAGGCGGGCAATCTCCCTCTGGCAGAAGAACTGTATCGCGAAGTTTTGCAACACGATCCCGGACAGATTGATGCCTTGCATTTACTGGGTGTGGTCTATCTGCATCTGAAACAATATCACAAAGCCATCGATTTCATGACACGGGCGATCTGCCGGAACGACGGGATCGCTTCGTTCTTTTCCAATCGCGGTGCCGCCTGTAAAGGCTTAGGAAAATTTCAAGACGCGATTACCAACTATGAACGTGCCATCGAGCTGGATTCTCAGAACCCGACTTTCATCTACAATCTGGCAATCACACTCGCCAGTTCTGGAAAAAAGCAGGCAGCCATCGATGAATACCGTAAAGCCCTTCAACTCAAACCCGATTACATCGACGCGTTAATCAATCTCGGAAACCTCTTACAGGAAGAAGATGAGCTAGAAGAAGCGATTTCGATTTTCCGAAATGTCGTGAAATTGGTACCGCAGGTACATACGGCTCATTTCAATCTGGCGAATGCGCTCGCGAAATCAGACGCCCCGGAAGCTGCCGAAAAGTCCTATCAACGGGCACTGCAGTTTGCTCCTGATGATATTGGTACTCTGAAAAATTACGCTGTCTTTCTGACATCACAGCAGAAATACGAAGCAGCAATCACGGTGCTCCAAAAAGCGATCGTGTTACATCCAGGTAGTTGGGAAATCAAAAACAACCTGGGCATCGTTTATTCCGCGCAGAAAGAATTTGAATCCGCCATCAAATGTTTTCAGGATGCGTTAAAGCAGGCACCAGATAATTATGAAATTTTATTTCACCTGGGTAAGGCATTCGAAAAGTCAAAAGAAATTTCCCAGGCAATGCTCGCGTATCGAGAAGTTCTGGAAAAACACCGAAATCATCCTGGTGCTGCTTTTCACCTGGGGTCTCTGATGGCATCGCTCGGCGACCTGGACAATGCCTATGAAATCTTCCAAAGTCTCTACCAGAGCGACCAGACGAACACTGCTTCCCTGTATGGAATGGGTTCCGTCAGATTACGGCAAAAAAAAATCGGTTCTGCTGTTGGCTATTTTGAATTACTGGTTGAGCTGGAACCGGATCATCTTCAGTCACGATTAAAACTGATCGACCTCTATTCATCACAATTGCGAATGGAGGATGCTGAAGAGCAGACAAAGCAAGCGCTCAATGATCATCCTGATAACGCCACTCTCTGGAGCTTTCGCGGATTCTTCAGCAATCAAAAAAAGCAAACCCGTAAAGCACTCAAATATTTCCAGCGTGCGTTGAAACTCGATGATTCCAGTCCCTCCATTTACAATAATCTGGCGTCTCTCTACCAAGGCATGGGTCAGTTCGAAGAAGCAAAAGAGGCATTGGAGAAAGCTTTCCAATTGCGCCCCCTGCCGGAATATCGACTTGCGATCGCCAGCTTGCTGCCTCCCATACCTGCTTCCCAGGAAGCGATTGAGGATGTGCGTATATCCTTTATGGAAAAAATTGAAGAGATGCACGCCGACGAGATTCAGATCGACGCTTCAATCAAATTAACTCCCGGTACGTTTTATCTCGCTTACCAGGGATATAACGATCGGCCGATTATCGAACGTATGGCGGAGTTGCATCAACTAAAGAACACACTCAGTTGGAATCAACAAAACCCAACAGTAGAACGAGATGGTCGCATCCGAATCGGCTTTATCTCCAACCTGTTCTATGCACATACAATCGGGACCCTGATGAAAGGAATCATCAAGAATTTTGATCGTGAAAAATATCATGTCATCACCATCTCACCATTAAAACATAATGACAACGTTGCCCAGGAAATTCGTGCCAACTCAGACGAATATGTCTTTCTAGGGATTGACCTCCTGCAGGCCAATCAACGATTACAAAGCCTGGAACTGGATATTCTGTTTTATGCCGATATCGGCATGGACCCCCTTATCTTCTCGCTGGCCACCACGCGACATGCCCCTATCCAATGTGTGACCTGGGGACACCCGATTACAACCGGTTTAAAAACCATCGACTACTTTATCTCCAGCAAACTGATCGAGCCGGAAGATGCCGAAGAACATTATTCAGAGCAACTGGTACAATTGGATGCGCTTCCTTCGTACTACTATCGCCCTACGCTGCCTGAAAAGATTAAAGCACGGGCTGCGTTCGGGCTTTCCGATGACGAACACGTTTATGCCTGCCCTCAGACGCTGTTTAAAATTCATCCCGAATTTGATCAGATTCTGGCGGGAATTCTGCGAAAGGACCCGCAGGCACGGATTGTCATGATTCGTGACAAAAACTCCAAATGGAAAAATCTGCTGGTTGAACGTTTCAATAACACATTCCCGGACGTGGTGGATCGGATTCACTGGTTACGCGGGATGGCAACATCTGACTTTTTGAATCTGATTTATATTTCTGATGTACTGCTTGACCCTCTCCACTTTGGAGGCGGAAATACATCCTATCAGTCGATGGCAATCGGAACCCCGGTTGTCACGCTGCCGGCAAAATACATGCGCGGGCGGGGCATGCTCGCGATTTATAAGAAGATGGGGCTTCAGGATTGCGTCGTTTCTACGATTGATGAGTATATCGAACTGGCCTGTCGCATCGGTGCTGATGAAGCATTCCGCGATCAGCTTCGCCTGAAAATCCTCTCCAAAAGTCATCTGGTTTTTGAAGACATCAATACGGTTCGGGAAATGGAATCTTTTTTCGAATCAGCATTAAAACACAGCGATACCCAGCAGCCTGACAAACAATCATCTCTCAGTCTGAATAGCTCGGACATCAACAAGGAACCCAGCATGGATGCTTCATTAAATCAGACAGGAAACGCTGACTACATCAAAATCCTGAATTCTGCCATGCAGAATTACACCTGTCCCGCCTGTGGTTATCATATCGCAGTCCAGTTTTACGATGGGGGATTACTGCCATTGACCACATTGGCGTGGCCTCAAAGCTGTGAAGAAGCTCAGGCAATGGAACGACTGCCACATGATTTTATGCGATGCGTGGACTGTGGCCACATCTCAAATGCTGCCTTTGATTATGCCAAGGTCCCTTATTCTGATAAACCCAACCTGATGTTTAACAAAGGTGCAATCTGGTCCGAACACCTGCAGAATGTCTGTGACCTGATTGCCGTCAGACTCCCGGAAAATCCAATCGTTGTGGAAATTGGTTGCGGCGAAGGACATTTACTGCGTTCCCTGGCAAAAAAAATACCCTGGGGAAAATTCATTGGCTTTGATCCCAACGCAGAGATCGAAACCGAAGATGGCTTGATCGAAGCCCGTGCCATGCTGTTTGAACCAGGCCTGCATCTGGCTGAGTTGAAGCCGGATCTCATTATCAGCCGCCATGTTTTCGAACACCTGATGAACCCGTTGGGATTTGCTCAGGAAGTCGCATTTGCTGCCAATGTAGCTGATTGTGAAACCAGTCTGTTTATTGAAGTCCCCTGTATAGATGGCGTACTGGCCGCCGGTCGTACTGTGGATTTCTTCTACGAACACAACTCACATTTCACAACACTCTCATTGGAACGCTTACTGAAACGCTGTGCCACCAGTGTTGACCTGATTGAAACCAGTTATAACGACGAAGTCATCTACGGGATGGCCAGCTTCCAACCCCAGAGTCATCAGGTGGAACTGGCGCGGCAGGCGATCGCATTTCAGGAAAAAGCTCTGCAGTCAGCAACACAACTCGCGTTTCAGTTTGACGAACTCGCAGAGACCGGCAAGCGAACTGCCATCTGGGGAGGCACGGGGAAAGCGGCTGCCTTCATCAATCAGCACAAACTGGACAAAGAGCGGTTCCCGACAGTGATTGATTCCGACATGAACAAAGTCGGCACGTTCGTCCCGGGAACCGGCCAGGAAATCTACTTCCGTGATAAGCTCATCGCAGAACCAGTGGATATCATTCTGATTGCCACGCAATGGCGGGCCGCAGATATCGTACTGGAAATTCAACGTAATCAAATCCCCTTTGAAACGCTACTGATTGAATACCAGGGAAAACTTATTGATTATTTTCAGGATCAGCATCCCTACCGCAGTACACAGGCAGAAACGAAAGTTCCGCGTCCGCAATTCCTCACGCAGAAAACTCGTCAGCGTGAAGCAAACGAACTGGATCTCAAATAGAAATTCATAAATCCTGCCAGGCGTTCTCCTCTGTCAAATTTTCTAAGCTTCATCTCATACAGGAAGTATTATGATCATTTTCAATTTCGGCATTCCCAACTCAGGTACAGACTGGTCACAAGCCGTCTTTCAGAAAATCTGGCAGCATCAAAGCCTTGAGTTTCGAGTTGAGAAGGCAAATTCTGTTGAAGAACTCAACCAGCTCATCGGCACCATGGATGTGAATGAGCGGTTAATCCTGCAGTTCGATTTCCTGACGGAAGAAGCGGTTTCAGCTGCCCAGGATGATGCCATACGCCCCTTTTATCACTATCGAGATCCGCGGGACGTCGTTTGTGCAGAAATGGAATTCCAGGACATGTCGTTTGCAGATGCCGTCGATCAGACGGTCGCTGCATACCAGGAAATTCATCATGCACTCTGCCTGCCCGGCATCATGGTCATCCCTTACGAGCATCTATTGAAAAATGCAGAAGGACTGATCTTTCAGATGGCAACCAAGCTGGGAGTCCTGCTGAAACTGGATGACGTTGAGGCGATTGCACAGGAAATGAATGTCCTACTGATGGCTCCTGCAGCTGTCTCCGACACTGCAGTCACTTCAGCAGCATTACGAATCGATGGTGAACACACCGTAGACACTGAACCAATTCAACCATTAATGATTGGAAAATGGCGCAACCGACTTTCTCAATCAGAACAGGCTATGGTCACCCGGTTTTTCAAACCGCTCGTGACCCAGTTCGGCTACGGTGAATAATTTTCTCTTTCAGCAAAATTAACCAGGGATGGAAACCGATGCTGCCCCTCAATCAATTATGCACTCTGAACTGTCCCCAGGACGGTTTTGAACTTTCAGACGCACTCAAACAACAATATGCAGAAGAAGGTGCGATCCTGGTAAAGGGACTGTTCTCACCTGATGAGTTTCTTTCCATCCGCAAAGATATGTCAGGCCGACTCTCTCTCCTGGAACGACACTTCGGCGCCAGCACTTCACAAGACGCGAATGAAATCGTACAGATCAGCGATCGCCTGCGTGAACTGGAACGGAACCATCCTGGTGCGCAGAGTGTTTTATATGATTCCATGAATGCTGCGCCTGCTTTACACTCAATGGGAGCACATCCCAAATTACTGGCGATCCTCGAAGCACTGCTCTCTCCGGAACTCTCAATCCATGATCGTTACATTATTCTCATGAGTATGCCCCACGCGGAATGGCATCTCGCTTCATGGCATCAGGACTGGTATTACAACGAAGGTCCCTATTCTACGATCACCCTGTATGCACCGCTGCAGAAAACGGATCGGAATAACGGGAGTCTGACGCTCGCGCTGGGAGAACACCAGAAAGCCCCGGTCGCCCATGATGAACATAACCATGGCATCAACACAAAATGGCATTCTTTGCCTCCCGCGGTAGTTCAGCAATATGAACGTGTTGTACCAACGGAACTGGAAGTCGGCGACGTATTGCTGTTTCACAGCCTGACTCCACATACTCCCTGTAAGAATCAATCAGATCATGTCCGGTTTGTGTTAAATCTGCGGTATCGAGACCTGAGAGATCCGCAGTTTTTGAGAGATGGCTGGCGGATCAGAGATATCACCCATGCCAGACAGGCGATGCAGCGAACCGCATCTTAATCAGGCTACATCCTGTCAGATCCCCTTCACACTTCATTATAAAAGCGCAACTGAAATGGCAGAAAAAAAAGGGCTGTTAAAAGGGAACGTCGGCGAGTCACAAAACCAGTCTGACAGTGACCTTAATGCGTTGAATGCTGTCGAAGCATACTGGGAATCGAGTGTCGGCACGAATCTGAACAAACTCGATGCGTTTACCAAGTACGTCTCCCGGCAATCCATTACTAAACTGCTGGCCCGCTATGAAATTTTTAAACAGCAGCTGGAAGTCAACGGATCTGTTGTTGAACTGGGTGTACACCGTGGTGCCAGCCTGATGGCATGGGCACAATTCAGCGCGATTCTGGAACCGGTCAATTATCTCCGCAAAATTATCGGCTTTGATACATTTGAAGGCTTTCCCTCATTGAGTGAGAAAGACACAACGGGTACCAGCGAACATCTGGAAGTCGGTGGCTTTAAATCAGAAGAAAATGCCATGGAAGACCTGGAGAAAGCGATTCAGGTTTATAATTCCTCACGTTACCTGAATCATATTTCTAAGGTCGAACTGGTGAAAGGAGACATCAGCGTTTCACTGCCAGAGTACCTGGAAAAGAATCAGCACCTGGTAGTTTCACTGCTGCATCTGGATGCAGACCTGTACGAGCCAACCAAAGTCGCGCTGGAACTGCTGATTCCCCGGATGCCCAAAGGGGCAATTATCGCCTTTGATGAACTCAATATGGATTTATTTCCCGGAGAAACACTGGCCGCCATGGAAACTCTAGGGCTGCCAAACCTGCGTTTGAAGAGATTTCCGTTTGCTACTTCTCTTTCCTACGCAGTGATCGAATAAACCACAACATACATATTCACTACAACCGATAGAGTCCAGGTCAAAGTCAGAACAGCAGCGCTGTAATCAAGCACTCTACTCAAGCAGTAAGCTTTGACTAACCGATAAATAGTTAGATGCAGTAGTTCCGCATGCGCGGACTGATTATGAAAAACATTATCTCATTCAACCTTAATACAGGTTAGGTAACATGTCAGGCATCAGTTCCGGTGTCGGTCTGGCAACCGGATTGAACATCACGGAAATCGCTGATGCAATCATCGGCGTACAACGTAACGCTCTGGTGAAACTTGCGAACCGTGCATCCGCATTTGAGGCAACCGAAGGGGGCATCAAAACCCTCGAAGCCAACCTGTTGACGCTTAACACAGCCGTTCAGAAACTGAACCAGAAAAGTACCTTCGAAACCCTGAAGGCCACCAGTTCTGATAGCAGCCAGTTCAGTGTCGCCGCCAACAGCACCGCGACCGCAGCCACTTATCAGCTGCAGGGATTAAGACTTTCATCGAATCACCAGATTGTCTCAAATGGATTTGCGGACTCCGACACTACTCCCCTGGGCACCGCCACTACCATCACACTTTCACAAGGTGGAAAACTGGATGATTCCAAGCTGCTGGAAGAATTGAATAATGGCCTGGGAGTTCAGCGGGGCAGCATTCGCATCACCGACAGGGATGGCCAGACAGAAGTCATCGATCTGACGCGAACCCTCACCATTGATGATGTCGTTGACGAGATTAACGGCTCGGCAACTTCCATTGTTGCCAGCATTGAAGATGACCATCTGGTTCTTACAGACACGAGCTCCGGTCTCGGAACACTAAAAGTCGCAGAAGTCTCTGGAGGAAAAACAGCCGCCGACCTGGGTATACTGCAGTCTGTTGCAGGTTCGACTTTAACAGGTGATTCGGTCTACCGCGTGACCAGCGATTTCAATCTGGCGCAGATCAATGACGGTAATGGTATTACCACCGTATCCGGCTCCGAAGATTTTCAGATCACCGCCTCTGATGCTTCAACGTTTAATATCGATCTGGACTCTGCACAAACGGTCGGTGACGTTGTTGACCTGGTCAACAACCACGCATCGAATGGTGGAAAGATCACTGCGGCCATCACCAGTGACGGTAAGCTCAGCCTGACTGATAACACCGGCGGTGTTGCTACACCATTTGAAGTCACTGCTTTAAACGGTTCGCTCGCAGCCAGAGAACTGGGCATCCAGACCACGGGCCTGGGTGGCACTATCACGGGTACTCTGTCGGGTGGTTTGAATTCTGTACTTCTGCGGAATTTAAATGGAGGCGTGTCCTCAACCAGCACTGTGCTCGATGCCGGCCAGGTTTACTTTGAAGATGGAGCCGGCGGCAATGCCACCATTGATTTTTCCGGAGTGGAAACACTGGACGATGTGATCAATGCCATCAACGCCAACGGCAGCATTCAAATTGAGGCCAGTCTCAACGCCACCAAAACAGGCATCCAGATCAAAGATACCTCCGCTGCTTCGGGCACGTCGATTGAAATCCAGGATACAACCGGGAACCTGGGCAGCTTCCTGAAAATTGATACCGTTCTGGGTGACTCAAAACACACCGTTGATTCCGGTTCACTCGATTTACGCTACATCAACGAGGATACTTCACTCTCAACCTATGGTAAAAACGGAACACCAGTCACAACCGGAAGTATTCGAATCACAGACCGTGATGGTGTCAGCTTCAATGTCAAATTATCTGACTCAGCCACCACAAAAACGATTGGGGATGTCCTCACAAAAATCAATGAAGCTGCAGCCACCGCCGGAGCACAGATCAATGCACGGTTAAACGATTACGGTGACGGCTTTATTGTAGAAGGCACCGGGGGCAGCTCATTTGATGTCAAAGTCGAAGAAGTTTCCGGTGGCACCGTCGCGGCCAGCCTGGGCATAAAAGGCTCGGGAACAACCGGAGTCACCAGTCGACAGCTCACGGAGATTTCCGTTGAAGCGACTGACACACTCCAGGATATCACAGAAAAAATCAATGCGACCGGGGTTGCTTCCGCCACCATTATCGACGATGGGACGGCTTTTAATTCTGCCCGGCTATCGATTACATCGTCCCGTAGTGGTGCGGCAGGCGAATTGATTCTGGAAAGCGATTATAATTTCGGTTTCTCCACATCCGTGGATGCAGATGATGCATTGATCCGTATCGGTAGCAACCCCCAGACTTCGTTCCTGCTGACTTCCTCGACCAACAGTTTTGACGACGCCATCACGGGACTGGAAATCGATCTCCTTTCTACCGGGTTGTCATCGTCAACCATTAATGTGGCCCGCGATACTTCGGGAATTAAGAGCACAGTCACGACCTTCATTAATGCGTACAACAGTTTTGTGGACGCCAAGAACTCACTCACCGGTTACGATTCCGAAACCAATGCACGTGGCGTGCTGAACGGAAACAGTCTGGTCCAGACAACCGTTTCCCGCCTGGAAGGAATGTTGACGAAAAAGCTGTCCATCAGTAACAGCTCTGTCAAAAGCATGGCTCAGCTGGGAGTTCAGTTTAATGGCAGCGGTAAATTGCAGTTAAACAGCGCCACTCTCGAATCACTGCTGGCTGACGACCCCGATGCTGTCACCGAATTCTTCCAGCAGGAGGACACCGGGTTCGCCGTCGTCATGAATGATGTCATTACAGCAATGACTGACCCGTTTACCGGAACACTCAAAGCACAAACCGATTCACTAAAGGCTTCGGCACTGGCATTGAATACACGCGTTGATGAATTGAATACGATTCTGGAAGCCAGACGTGAGCGACTCATTCGACAGTTCACACTACAGGAAACCATCGTCAACCAGTTGAATTCACAGCAGACGGCGCTGGATGGTCTGCAGAATTCGATCAGCAGTTAAGCAGTCTGCATCATAACTATTTAAAGTTTTAGACTCATTTGTATTAATGCGAGGGGCCACCAAAGCGATGAACGGAACTGATTATATCGAGAACCAGGTTTTAACAGCAAAACCGCACCAGTTACATCTCATGGTAGTTGATGGTGCCTTGCGTTTTGCCAGAAAAGCAGCTCTGGCCGCCGAAGAAAAACATTTTGAGCAGGCTCATTTTGCACTCGATAGAAGCCGCGACCTCGTTGCAGAACTGATTGGCGGTCTGGATCCGTCCCAACAGCCGGAAATGGTCGACCAGCTTAAAGCGCTGTTTGTGTTCGTTTATGAAAATCTGCATCATGCCGATGTGAAACAGGATGCCAGATATATCCAGAATGCAATTAAAGTCCTTGAGATTCATCGGGAGAGCTGGTGTGAACTGATTGAACAAATTCAGGTGGAAATACCAGAACAATCGGCGATCATCCACTCACACGATTCTCTCCAGCCTCCACATCACATGGAAAAAGCCGAACAACCACATCAGAGCCGCTCCTGGTTAACTTAATTCTGCGGAGAAGCAACAAGAAGCATAAGCGCATAAAAAAAGGCACTCTCACCAGTACGATGAGAGTGCCTGAGGTGGAGACCTCCGCCTCGATGCAAGCTTGCTTTCCTGTCGGGAAAGCTGGATGTTTCCGTCAGCCCTTTAAGGCCGACCATCAGTTGTAGTAGCCGTTACCTTCCTGCCGTGGTGAACGGTCGCAGACGATATCGTTCTCGCCATCACAGAAGTCAGCCTGATCATGGAAGCTGCTGCCGTCCGTGCAGGCTTTATGGCCGTGAGCACCCGCAACGTAGTAGCTCTGGTTAATTCGCCCGAAGGCACTCCCGACATCTTCCAGCTCCTGGTTGACGCCGTGGGCCACTTCACTCAGCCCGACAATCATGGCCAGCACGGCGATGGTGGAAATCAGGACCAGCTCGGACGAGACAATAAAGCCAGCCTCGTCGTTCATTAAACGGATCAGCATAGTTTTCATGGTGATGGACTCCAGAAAGAGAATTGGTTCATTTTTGTTTCGGGTATTTCGGAGCCTGCAGGGGTGGTGAAGCCCTGCAGGCGGTCGTCGTCGGAAAGAAAGCACGTTTCGGGGTTGTTGAAGAGTTCAGCGAAAGGATTACTGCACGTCCCATTGACCTGAGCAGAAGTCAGGGCAGTCATTGAATCTGCTGCCATCGGTGCAGGCTTTGTGGCCATGTGCGTTGCTCAGTTTGTAAGACTGGTCGATGCTGGCGAAGGCACTGCCGACATCTTCCAGTTCCTGGTTGACGTTGTTGGCGACTTCAGACAGTCCGACAATCATGGCCAGCACAGCGATGCTGGAAATCAGGACGAGTTCTGCAGAAACAATGAAGCCGGCTTCGTCGTTGATCAGTTGGTTGATAATGTTTTTCATCGTGGTGGTCTCCAAAGTTGATATGAAAGTTTTGCATCGAGTTGTTTGCATTTCAAAGTTGATAAAGGGATGTAAAGCAAGCTGAATACCAAAGGGGCCAAACCGTAAATCTTTTTTTACAAACTGTTCAGAACCGGAATCGTAAGTGGTTACCGTAAAGGGAGATAATAAAAGCAATCCAGGCAGAGATTTTCTGGCACCACCCTGAAATGGAACGCAGCCGCTTGAGGTAAAAAAACAACACGCCTCAAGCCCCCGACCGCAGTTTACACGTAACCCGTTAGTTGACATTCAGTTAACGCCAGGGATGCCTCAAAGCAACATGTGGGGAATCGGCAACGTGACCGGAGGGAGTCCTGAAAAACCGGTTGAAAATAAGAATTGGATGCCATGGATCCGAAAAACGCTCTTCACCTGAGAGTCAATACCTGTTATGAAACGCACCCGATAATCGTAGGGGGTATTGTTCATATTTACTGGGAAGGGAATCCCAATGCGTCAACAATCACACCTTGCCATCTGCTGTTCGCTGATGTGCGTCATGACCTGGTCTGGCTGTCAGATGGGAAATGAGAGCCCGATCACAAGCAAACTCGCATTTCGAGGCGTACCCAAACAGAGTGAGCCTCCTGTGGAATCGGAAGAAGAAATCGAAAGCCGCCTCTCAGAAGAAACCGCACAGGAGTAAATCGGTCAACTGTTAATATAAATCGACCGGGGACAGACTATTCCCCTTCAAGTTTTATAGAAACGGGAAAAACAGGAAATCTGTCTTCAGATTCAGCCGATGACGATAGAGGACGAAATTCAGTTCAGCCACAGATCAGGACGCTGCTTCGAATTTCAGTCATCAATACAGCAAAGAGTATTTGACTTGGACAAGGATGGAATAAGTCAACAAATGAACGGGCTAAGATTAACCAGAGTATTGTGCGTCTTGACGCTCATACTCTGTACACAGACGGGATGTCAGGGTCTGGGTAACAAATTATTCCAGATAGACAGCAACAGTCGCTCACCTTTTTTCGGGTTGGAATTTTATACGAAAAAAGACAGACAGACGACTCCGGTGCAAAATGTCTCACAGCAGCAACCTGTAGAACTTGAGCCCGCCATTCTACAGACCAAGGCGGAAGAACCATCCCGTTTTTCACGACTTCCCAAGTGGCTGAATCCCATGTCGAAAAAATCGGTAACGGAAGAACGAATTCCGCTGCCTCGCACGGATCTGGCTGAAACTGAGGTCATTCTGGAAGAAGCCCCCGAAGATAGAGCCTCGGGTGAACTCGGTTCTTCACTGGAAAATTTCTAAGCGGGATTCCGCTTATCGCCAGGCTGGATTAGTTCGACTTCTGTTTCCGGCGTGCTTCCGCTTTCTGTTTTGCTTCCGCAATATAGGTTTCCGGATCTTCATCGAAAGCCTGCTTACAGCCGCTGCAGCAGACGTAATACGTTTTTCCCTGATAGCTGACCTGAATCGTTCCCGCACCTCCGGTCACAATGCACTCAGGTCCGCCACTCCCGGGGTCTGCCAGTCGTGTCCCTTCTCTGGTGTACCCCACTTCGGCCAGCCGGTAATAAAATGACTGTCCTTGATTACGCTGTTCGAACAGCACCAGGGTCCGTTTCTCATTCAAGCGGCGAATTGAAATCCGATAGATGTCACCTTCCGGGTCGGGGGCTGATTCCAAAACCAGCGTGTCTTTATTTAACGTCCCCGCATAATCACGGCTTGTTCCGTCCGGAAGAACGGTAGCAAGCTGATAACGCTTCTGCTCTGGATCATAACTGAGAGACGCCGATTTCAGGAATTTCCCATCGGTAATCTCGTAAGCAATACTGGTGGACCCGGGTTTGAATTTCCAGACCCACTCTGCATTTTCGGACCAGGCTCCTTTACGCGAATTGCGTTTGATCATGCCGACCCCACGCCAGCCACCAATCAGGGAATTAAATTCCGCCAATGCCTGCTTGACCGTCTGTGGATCTTTTTTCGCTTCGGGATTCGTATTACTGGCTGGTTCACCCTGTGCGCCAGTCACACATAGCAGCAGCAGTGAAACGCATAGAATACGGACAGCAGCATGTGTTGTAATTCGCATGAACAGGTTTCCAGACGGGACAGATCAATTCAAATTCGCTGAGAGAATTAACACCAGAGCAGCGTTAACAGGTCGCGCTAACTGGCGAATTCTTATCGTATCACAGGAAAAGACTCATGCAACAGGCATTCCGGTCACGGGCCGATTTCGACTGATCCCGACGTGAGCTGCGACACTGCTATTCTCGCGTCAGCTGTTTGAACTTCTCATTGAGATCTAACGTCATCGGCCCTGGTTTTCCGCTCCCGATCTGGCGACCATCCAGTTCCACCACTGGGATCACTTCCGCAGCAGAACCGGTCAGGAAGCATTCGTCAGCCACGAAAATATCGTGTCGCGTAAACGGCGACTGATCGACGATAATACCTGACTGCTCAGCCAGCCTGATCACCGCATTGCGAGTGATGCCTTCCAGAATTCCTGCATCCACGGACGGAGTTTTCAACACATTATTTTTCACAATGAAAATATTGTCGCCCGTGCACTCCGCGACTTCTCCTTTATGATTCAACATCAATGCCTCAATACAGCCAGCGTCGGTGCCTTCAATCTTCGCGAGAATATTATTCAGATAGTTGAGCGACTTCACCCGGGAAGACAATGCCGCCGGGTGATTGCGAATCGTGGCAGCGGTGATGATTTTCAGGCCGTCGATATACAGCTGCGGATCGTAGAGGGAGATATTGTCCGCAATGATGATCACCTGCGGATTACTGGTCCGGCGGATATCCAGTCCCAGAGAACCGGCACCACGTGTGATCACCAGTCGGATGTAGCCATTTTCAATCTTGTTGGCTGCTACTGTTTCATTGATGGCCGAAACCATTTCCTGCTTCGTAAGCGGAATTGTCAGTCGAATCGCCAGAGCACTTTCATACAGACGGTCAATGTGCTCCTGTATCAGGAACACTTTTTTATTGTAGACGCGGATTCCTTCGAATACGCCGTCACCATACAGCAGACCATGATCGAATACACTGATTTTTGCTTCTTCCTTGGGAAGCAGTTTTCCGTCAATATAAACTTGGAGCGACATTGGAATCTGGTACCATTCTCAAAATACGCCGAGGCACGGCTGGCTGGTTTTGGCGGAAGATTAATCCGAAGTTGAATTCAGCGAAATCCATTTCAGTCAGAAGCATCACGAGCAACGGCGTACGCCATTGACACAACGCAGGCGACAGTGGTTCAAACCAGCAGCGGTACGCTGATCGTTTGTCACTAAGCGGGAACGGAAGCGGCGTGGGATTTCCCCAGAACCTCAATCTGACCTTCCAGTAAACGAACCGTCCGATGCGCCTGGGCGGCAATCGAATTGTCGTGCGTCACCATGATGATAGTCAGCTGTTCCTGCTCATTCAAGTTGGTCAGCAGGTCCATAATCTCTTTACCGGTACTACTATCCAGATTTCCCGTAGGTTCGTCCGCCAGCAGGATCTGAGGCTTGGCAATTAAGGCCCGGGCAATGGCGGCCCGCTGCATTTCCCCACCCGACATTTCTGACGGGCGATGTTTGATTCGATGCGACAGACCGACTTTTTCGATAATCTCCAAAGCGTCCTGACGAAACTGCTTTCTCTTCTTCCAGTATTCCCATGTCGAGTATCGGATCATCAGCGGAGAGAGTACATTTTCCAGCAGATTCAGTTCGGGCAGCAGATGGTAGAACTGGAAAATAAAGCCGAATACCCGGTTGCGAATCTGGTCTCGGGCATGGTCAGGCAGATCATCGATTCGTTGGCCTTCCAGATGAATTTCGCCAATGTCAGGCGAATCCAGGAGCCCAAACAGATGCATCAGCGTGCTTTTCCCGGACCCGGACTGCCCCACAATCGACAGAAACTCAGCTTTCTGAACTTCCATATCAATGCCCCGCAGAACGGGGACTTTGTGCTTGTCTTTTCGATAAGCCTTTTCGATGGCAACCGCCGCTAACTGTGGATGAGGCATGGATAGGGTCTCAGTCATGAATTCATACTCAATATAAACGGGAAAACAACTGTGGCTGATACTTTGCCGTATTTAAAAACGGTTCTCGATCAGAGTACCTTACTCGTAACGCAGTGATTCCACAGGATGGAATCGTGCCGCCTTTCGTGCAGGTAATATACTGGCAAGGACAGCAATAACCATTGCGCCCAAGGCAACCCAGAAGACCATCATCGGATTCACATGAGTCGAAATTTCAGGGAAGTAATAAATACGCTGGTCGAACACCTTCCGCCCGGTGATCCAGGTAATCGCTTTTTCAATTTCGTTGATGTAGCGGACAAACAGCAGACCGACAATCACACCGACACCGCTGCCCACCAGCCCCAGAGCCAGTCCGTAAGACAGAAAGATGGACATGATGCCGTTTGAGCTGGCGCCCAATGCTTTAAGCACTCCGATGTCGCGCGTTTTTTCAATTGTGATCATGAAGAAGATCGCCAGGATTCCAAAACCGGCAACCGCAATAATCAGAAACAACAGCACATTCAGGATCGCAGATTCCACTTCGACTGCAGCCAGCAGGGGCCCCTGTTTGTCTTCCCAGGTTCGCACGCGAAACTTAGTTGCGGGCAAAGCTTTTTCCAGCTTACTGACGACCAGGGCGGCGTCTTCCGGATGTTTCAATTTAATCTGAATCGACGTGATCGATTTCTCCCCGCTTTCAGGGTCAATCATGCTACGCATTTCCTGCAGGTATTCGAGATTACAGAATACCAGGCTGCTATCATGCTCGCTCATGTTGCTCTTAAACAGATCAACGACCGTGGCATTGAAGTGCGTCGGCTCCGGTGGTTGACCGGCGGTTACCGTACTGATTTTGACATCATCACCCGGCTTGACTATCTGGAACATTTCCGTCTTGCCGGTTTCTGGATCTTCATAAGGAAAACTCACCAGTCCATACCCGATATAAACGCGTCCCTCCAGGGGACTGCCGGGGTCCCGTTCTACCTTTTCTTCCCAGGGGGATGCTTTCAGGTCTCCGCTGAAAGGATTTTCATTCGGGTTCGCTTTGTTGGATGCTGTAGGTTTCGGTGCCTGATCAAAGGGCGACGCCGAGCCGGAATCATTGGCAAATCTCGGGACCGGCAGTGGCTCCTTCGACTCGACAGGTTCTTCAAATGAAACCTGTTCGTTCTCTTCCATTGCGGGGGGGTTATGATTCCAGCGATCAACCATCCACTGGGCGCGCGTGGTCCATTCTTTACGATAGGCCATCGCCTCCGGCGAAAGTTCCCAGTTGGGAATGTCATTATCGTTGGTGTGTTCCAGATATTGAGCCAGCGGGCCAACGGTGGCTTTGGTGGCAGGGTCAATGCCGATTAAAGTCACCGGCTTGCTTTGCCACTGCGAACCATACTGCACACTGAGCATCGCGTAAATTTCGACGGTCGCCGTCATCCCATCAATATCATCTCCCACAGCACGCTGGATGCTGTTTTTGAGATCCTGGGTATTGTCTTCACCGTCCAGTGAATTGGTTTCCACGATCACATCCGCGAGAATGCCTCGCAGACGGGTTCGCATATCCGTACTGAAACCATCCATCACACTGTTGACGACAATCATCGTCGCCACACCCAGGGTCATACTAATGATACTGGCCAGCGCAATATATCGGGTTCTCAAATATCGCAGGCAAAGCAGTGATTTGTACATACGGCCAATCCTTTGGCTGATTTTTTGACGACAATCAATACAACTGATTGCCGAATACATCCATGGTTTACTCAGGCTGTGACGGCTGTCCTTCGGGTCGAAGCAGTGGGAAGAAGATCACGTCACGAATGCTGTGACTGTTCGTCAGCAACATTACAAGACGGTCAATCCCGATCCCCAGGCCTCCAGCCGGTGGCATACCAACCTTTAACGCTTTAATAAAATCTGTATCCATCTTCGCCATCGAGTCTTCTTCCGAAAGCCCCGAGAGTTGAGTCTGGAATAATTCTTCCTGCAGCAGCGGGTCATTTAGTTCAGTGTAGGCATTCGCCAGTTCCATCCCTTTAACGAACAGTTCGAACCGCTCGGCAATGTGGGGATCATCCTGCTTCCGCTTGGTGAGCGGACAGATCGAGGCGGGGTAATCAATCACGAAAACCGGCCCGGTCAGATGTTCTTCACAGGTGGCCTCAAAAACTTCATTCAGAACCACATCGGGATGCACATTCTCCGTTTCAATCCCATGCTGTTTTGCCACTGCTGCAACAGCAGCCGGATCTGCTGGATCACAGCCCGCATGTTCTCTGATGAGGTCAAGATATTTTTTCCGTTCCCAGGGACCACTGAAATCAATCGTTTCCTCTTCGCCCCAGGGAAGTTCCATCGTTTCGCTGATCGTTTTGACGGCGTCGGTGACGATGGCTTCGGTCAGATCCATCATTGTTTCATAATTGCCATATGCCTGGTAGATTTCAATCATCGTGAATTCGGGATTATGGGTTGCGTCAATTCCTTCATTACGGAAGACGCGGCCCATTTCATACACGCGTTCAATTCCGCCGACCATCAATCGCTTGAGGTGCAGTTCCAGGGCAATTCGCATGTAGAGCTCGATATCGAGCGTATTATGATGTGTAGTAAAAGGACGCGCAGCGGCGCCACCGGCGACAGCATGTAACACGGGCGTTTCGACTTCCGCGAACTTCTGATTCCGCAGCGTCTGCCGGACCGAGTCAATGATCTGACTCCGTTTGAGCATTTTTTCCAGAACGCCTTCGGTATAGATCAGATCCAGTGAGCGCTGACGCAGCAGTAGTTCGACATCTTTGACACTATGGTGTTTTTCCGGCGGCTGTGCCAGTGATTTACAGAGTACGGTCAGTCCTTTCACGAAGACGGAAATCTCACCGGTCTCAGTCCGTCGCAGACAGCCATCGATGCCGATCAGGTCACCCAGATCCAGTGTTCCCATCAGTTCCCACTGGGCTTCGGTCAAATCTCCCCGGGAAAAGAGCAGCTGGATTTTGCCGGTCCAGTCTTTGATATCATAAAAACGGAGTTTTCCCGCTTTACGACGCAACATGATGCGCCCCGCAATGCGCACTTCTTCCCCGTCTTCGCCGGAAGCTTCGGGGGCTTGGGTACGTGCATCAGCGATCGGAATATGGCCATCAAACCGTTGACCCCAGGGATCAAATCCGAGTGACTGAATTTTCTCTAATTTTTTTATCCGTTCTGCTTCAAAACGGTTGGGTTTCACTTTGGACATCGAAATTTTTTAAGTCTTATGTGAGCTGGTTGTTACAGATTATGACACTCTAAAACGGTATTGTGTTCAGAGAGTGTGTCAAAAAAGAGGATCTATACGACTGAGAGAGGGAGGATAATGGCGAAATCTGCCGATCAGGTCAATGGCAACCAATATGGAATATACATAGAGCCATCTAAATCAGTCCTGAATCACTGTTTTCGCTCCTTTTCACTCTGCTTCACAATCCCATTGCAATGGATCTGTCTCTTTTTGACTCGCCCAGGTCGTTAACTGAGAAAACTTCTGCTGCAGCAGTTCTGCCATCCGCTCCATCGCAGGACGCTCCGTGGCATAGTGGCCGGGTAGAATCAGGCCCATTCCCAGTGCGCGGGCTTCGAGGCAGGCATGAAACCGGGCTTCACCCGTCAACAGAGCCTGACAGTCATGATGATGTGCGTCCCTCAGAAACTCTGCTGCTGCTCCACACGCGATGCCAATCCGTTTCACCTTCAGACCAGGATCTCCTACAAACTGCAGGGCATCGATCTTGAGTGCCTGTTTGATTAATTGATTCACCTGCGCAAGGGTGAATTCGGCGGGTAAAGAGCCGTAGCGGCCTGCCCCCTGCTCTGGCAGACTCGGATCTGCACCGGAATTCAGAGGCCTGAGAATTCCCACGTCTTCCAGTCCCAGCAGTTGGGCCAACTGCCAGTTGATACCCTGTTCGGCACTGTCATACGACGTGTGGGGACTGTAAACAGAAATATTCGCCTGGATCAGGTCCAGCAGCATTTTCCCTTCTACTGAGTTAGATGTAATCTGCTGGACCGGACGAAACAGAATTGGATGATGACTGATGATCAGGTCTGCTTTTTCGGAAATCGCTTCTGCAGCCACATCTGGAGTCAACGTCAGACAAGTGAGAATCCGGCTGACCGGTTGAGTCGGGTCACCCATTATTAAACCGACATTGTCCCAGCTCTCTGCCAGATCCGGGGGAGCAAGGTGCGTCAGATATTCCTGAATTTCTGCAACATCGGTCATGGTGATTTCTACTCCGGGTCTCCTGAAGACTATCTGTTTTCCAGAAAACGAGTTGCTGGTTCTCTGGCTATATTAAATCTGAATTGATCAATGTATCATACAGCACTATACTTTGTGTAACCAAAGACAAGAGATTCCTTTCTTCGAAATAAAGTAAGGTCCAGTTCATGAGTTTGAAAGCACGTCTGATTACGCTGTTTGTCATCGCCTTCGGCGCCTGTATTATCTTGAACGGACCACAGATCCTGATCTATCTGATCGCCCAGGTCGCGATCTCAGGTACTTTCATCACCATGTGCCTGAAGAAAGAGCGTGAAATCATCGCTAAACAAAATCAGGCAGACGCTGCGACGGAATAATTACCGAAAACGTTCACCTTCGGACTGCTTTTTCGGTAAAAATGTGGTTTACCACGCTCGAAGTCCGTTTGCTGACAAGACAGTAATAACGGCGAAGGGTTAGAATGCCGGGTGATATTTTTCACCTGCAACGCTTCACTCTAACCATAAAGTAACCGTCAGAATGTACTTTTCGAATCCTCCCTCCGCCGCCCCACAGATTGATCACCAGCATACCAGAACGCACCGCAAGCGTGGGTTTACCCTGATTGAGCTGCTGGTCGTCATCGCAATTATTGCAATTCTGGTCGCATTACTGCTGCCTGCAGTTCAACAGGCACGCGAAGCAGCCCGGATGGCGCACTGTAAAAATAACCTGCGTCAGATTGTGCTGGCCTGCCATATGTATGCGGATTCAAACGGCGGCTACTGGCCACGCGCTGCAGCCGACCACCATGCCGGCATTGGAGGCAAAAAACGCTGGCATGGTGAACGAACCACCGACGATCCCACCACGAAATTTCAGGCGCACCTGGGACCATTAGCTCCTTTCCTCGAACAGAGCACCAGTATCAAAAAATGCCCGACCTTTGGAAACTATGCCGAGCACGGCACTGTGGACAATGCCTTTGAAGGCGGAACCGGCGGCTACGGGTACAACCAGGCCTATTTGGGGGGAACCTCATGGAAGAATACATATCCTACCAACAATATGGTCTCCACGAACATGCGGGAGATCGGCAGCCTCGCACGCACGGTCGCCTTTTCTGATGCCGCTTTAGCACAGGGCCCTGATTTACACATCATTGAGTACAGCTTTATCGAACCCCCTTACTTCGTTGATAACTGGGGTTCGCCTCCCACGCCTCCCACTTTTCTAGAATCATCATATCGTCCCGACCCGTCCATTCATTTTAGACATACGGGAACTGTGGCGAATATTGGCTGGGCGGATGGTCGGGTGACGTCAGCCGTGATGTCGGGAACAGGAACATCTGTCTATGGAGGAGACCCCCAAAAATTCCAGATCGGCTGGTTCGGCCCCATGGATAGTAATATTCTTTTCAACAACAAAGACAAACTGGAAACTGAGATGGGAGGCGTACATTAAATGCATACCGCTAACTCATATTTCTTTCCGCTGAGCCTGTTAACTGCGTGCTCGTTTATCTTTCAGAGCTGTGCCGAGGAACGACCGTTTGTCCCCCAGCCTTCAGCCGAATACGTCGTGATACTCGATGCAGAAGGGAAACCTGATAATATTATGCTCGAACAGTTTTTCAAGAAGCAAGATCATCCAGAAGGTGTTAAAATACTGGTCATTGACAAACAGTCCAATGCACACAAATTGATCTCTCCTAAGGAACTGTTAAAACAGAATCCGAATGTCGGACGTTACCTGATCTTTAAACACGACGATCCGCAACGACCGTTTGACGATCTTCCTCAGTAAATGAACTACTCTTCTTCTGGAATGACAACATGCACCGATTGATGTTCCCTGCAGTCCTGCTGCTCAGCCTGTTAACTACGTCTGCTTCTGCTCAAACCGTCAAAACACTCGCCGGCACAGGAAAAGTCGGTCATACCGGCGACGGTGGCCCCGCAGTGAAAGCCCAGGTCGGTGAACCCTATGGCCTGACTCTGGGACCGGACGGCGGACTGTATGTCTGTGAAATTAAAAGCCATGTCATCCGTCGCATTGATGAGAAAACAGGAAAGATTTCCACGGTCGCCGGTTCCGGTAAGAAAGGCTACAGCGGCGACGGCGGCCCGGCTCTGGAAGCAAAACTCAATGAACCTTACGAAGTTCGCTTCGATCAAACCGGCAATATGTATTTTGTTGAGATGATCAATAACATTGTCCGCCGCGTCGATGCGAAAACAGGTCAGATCTCAACCGTTGCCGGCACAGGCGAAAAAGGATTCTCCGGAGATGGCGGCCCGGCAACGAATGCCACATTCTCGCGTCCGCACTCCATCGCGCTGGACAATGACAACAATCTCTACATCTGCGATATCGGCAACCATCGCATTCGCCGCGTTGATTTGACCACCGGCACGGTCAGTACATTCTCTGGTACGGGTGAACGTAAGGCGACTTCCGATGGTGCGAAAGTCGGCGGCACTCCTCTTAACGGTCCACGCGCGCTGGACTTTTTTACCGATGGTTCCGGTAAGGGTTCTCTGTACCTCGCGTTGCGTGAAGGAAACAAGGTATATCGCATCGATCTGGATGATCAGACTTTACATCACATCGCAGGCACTGGTAAAAAAGGATATACGGGACATGGCGGCCCCGCAGAGAAAGCAACTCTGTCCGGCCCGAAAGGAATTTCTGTCGCTCCGAATGGTGATATTTATCTGGCTGATACAGAAAGCCATACGATTCGCGTCATCCGTAAAAATGATGGCACAATTGAAACCGCTGTGGGAGATGGTAAAAAAGGAGATGGCCCAGACGGAGATCCGGCCCAGTGCCGCATGGCGCGCCCGCACGGCGTGTACGTGGGACCAAAAGGAAATGTCTATATTGGAGACAGTGAAACTTACCGCGTTCGCAAGTTAACAACAGGAACTCATAAATGAACAATCTCAATCACACCCACCATCAACTGAGTCGTTGCTCCATCTTCACGCTGCTGGCTCTGCTGACCGCTCCGCTGACACTTTCCGCCGGCGAAACCTGGCAGCGACAGCAACTGGACGCCGCCTTCCGCTCGGAAGGTTCTGCAGCCGCCGACGTGAATAAAGATGGCAAGATGGATGTGATTGCCGGCGACGTCTGGTACGAAGCCCCCGACTGGAAAATGCATGAAGTTCGCAAACCGGGAAAATTCGTCGCAGGTGTAGGATACAGTGACAGCTTCTGTAATTTTGCCTATGACATAAACCAGGATGGCTGGACCGATTTCATTTACGTCAGCTTCCCAGGCAAAGAGTTCTACTGGTATGAAAATCCCAAGAACGAATCAGGTCACTGGAAAGAACACCTGATCTGGCACAGTATCTGTAATGAGTCTCCGCAGTTCGCCGACCTGACCGGAGATGGTAAACCGGAACTGATTTTTGGGTCTCAACCCGAACAGCAGATGGGCTATCTGGAAATCCCTTCTCCCGATCTGGCTGACAAAAAATGGACCTTTACTCCGATCAGCAAACCTGGCGATCCCATGCAGAACGGAACATTCAAATATTACCATGGGCTGGGTGTTGGTGACTTCAATCAGGATGGGCGACAGGACGTATTGATCCCCAATGGCTGGTGGGAAGCCCCGAAAGTACTGGGAGAAAGCCTGTGGGAATTCCATCCCTTTACGCTCAGCGTGAATGGCTCTGAACCCTCAGAAAAAATGGCTGATCTGCACGTGGAAGATCTCGACATGGATGGTGACAACGACATCATCGGCAGTTCCGCCCATGCGTTTGGCGTGTGGTGGTTTGAAAATCTCACTGGTGGAGATAAGCCCAAGTTCAAAGCACACCTGATCGATAAAAGCTATTCTCAAACACATGCCGTGCACTTCATTGATATGAATGGCAACGGACAGCGGGATATGGTCACCGGGAAACGGTTCTTCGCCCACAACGGCAAAGACCCGGGTGGAAAAGAACCGGTCGTGATGTACTGGTATGAAATCAAACGCAATAAAAACGCGGCTCCTGACATCATTCCGCACAAAATTGAAGCCGGCAATGATACAGGCGTGGGAACCCAGTTCTCCATGGCTGACATGAACGGCGATGGACGTCCTGATATCGTCCTGTCCAACAAAAAAGGGGTGAATGTTCTGATTCAGAAATAGATCGGACCATTGCCTTAATCCGACTGACGTGCATCCAGGACCCGCTGATAAATTTCGCGTAATTGGCGGGTCATGGTTTGATGCCGAAACTGATCCGTGAACCGTTCACGCCCCGTCTGACCGAACCGCTCCCGTTTTTCCGGATCAGCGGCAAGTTCTATTAACGCCTGCGCCAGTGGTTCGATCGACTCGGGGGGCAGCAGATAACCGGTTTCCTCGGGGATCACCACTTCACGTGCCCCATCCACGTCATAGGAGACGACCGGCTTGCCGGCGATCAACCCTTGAGGCAGCACCCGGGCCAGTCCTTCCCAGACACTGGTATGCACGATGATATCCATCGCATGAATCAATTCCGGTACGCGTTCGGGAGGAACCAGTCCGGCAAAAATAAAATGCTCCGACAGCCCCAGTTCGGCAATCCTCGCTTCAAATTCTGCACGAAGAATGCCATCGCCAATCAGTAAAAATCGAACCTCAGGTTGTGCATCGACAACCTGCCTGGCAGCTTCGATCAGATATTTGTGCCCTTTCAGATGAAACAGCCGAGCCACTTTGCCAATGACGATCTGCCCCGGTTGGATTCCCAGTTCACGACGTACTTCTTCCGGCGGTCGTGGGGGCGTGAGAAACGGTTCGACTTCCATGCCACTGTAGACAGTGTCACAGCGATCCCTGGTAGTAATTCCGGCGGCGACGTACTGATCGGTCATGGCATCACACACGCTGATAAGCCGATCACAACGCCGGGCGGCCCACTTCTCTGCGGCGATGTAAGCATGATAATTCACCGGGGACTGCCCGAAATGAAAGGCGGCGCCATGAATCGTATGGACCGTCGGCAATTTCAGTTTCCAGGCGGCGGCTCTTCCCAGAATACCTGCCTTGGAACTATGCGTGTGAACCAGATCAGGCTGGTACTCCCGCAAAGCAGCAATCAGCTCCCGATACGCGCGCCAGTCATTCAGAGGACTGATACTCCGTGTCAGATGCGGTAGGATCTGCAGATCAAAGCCCCCCTGTTCCGCGCGGGGAATAAGTGTTCCTTCCGGGCCATCGGTGGGGCCAGTCATCAGGATCACTTCATCCTGGTAATCCCGATACTGATCCTCGACCGTGTAAAGCGTATTCTGCTGCGCACCGCCGATAATCATACGAGTGATAATATGTGCGACTCTCACGCAAACACCAGCCTCTGGTCTCTCTGCCCGGGGCAGCCTGATTTCACGATCGGTACCGCTTTCATGCCGTCAACATATTCAGAAACCATATTCGACTAACCAGCCGGTGGTGGAGGAGGTGGTGTGGCCTGAAAGTAACCTGACAGCTGAGGTACCTGACCCGCGGGTAACCAGCCTGACATCCCGGCTGACCAGACCTGAGTCTGATCGGTGATCTGCCCCCCGGCGATTCCCTGTGAAATCTGTTCCGGGGAATATGGTCCCTGTGACTGGCCATTCACGGCGATGTGCCAGGCCGCCGGCGGTGGTGGTGGCGTCATCTGAGTGGGGGCCCCCATTCCGGGAGACTGCATCATCCGATTCGCCATCGCGAACCCCATGCCCAGCCCCATGCCATCTGCTGCGCCTCCCCCCGAAGGGTTTTCGGCTGCAGAGAGCATCGCCTGGCCCATCTGGAACTGCTGGAATTTATTCATATCACCAATCACGCCCATACTGGTCCGGGTATCCAGCGCTTTTTCCACCGTTTCCGGCAGGGAAATATTCACGATCAGTAACTGGGGAGTCTCCAGACCATATTCATCATCGATTCGTTCATTGACTATTTTTTTCAGTTCTGTGGAAATCTCGGTATATTTCGAAGCGAGATCCAGTGCCGCATATTTTGACTCCCCAATCAGATCGGCGAACGAACTGTTGATGATCGAGCGTAACAGTTCGTTGATTTCTTCTGAATGAAACTCCGCATTGGTGCCCACCAGTTCTTTCACCAGGATTCGCGGATCATTGGCTTTGAGTGAATAGTTGCCAAAGGCCCGCAGTCGAATCGGACCGAACTCCGGATCACGGAGCATGATCGGATTGGGAGTGCCCCATTTCAAGTCGGTAATTTGTGTGGTATTGACGAAATAGACTTCCGAACGGAAGGGACTGTTGAAACCATGTTTCCAGCCCTGCAGTGTCGCCAGGATCGGCAGATTATCGGTTTTGAGCTCATAATGCCCAGGCTCAAAGACGTCGGCGACCTGTCCGCGATGCACAAACAAAGCCATCTGGCCGGGCCTGACGATCAGTTGCGCGCCATTTTTGATTTCATTCTGATAACGGGGAAACCGCCAGGTCATGGTGTGTTTTGAATCATCGATCCACTCAATAATATCTACGAGTTCGGCTCGCAGTTTATCCATCCAGAATCCCATATTGATGTCCCTTGTCTCTGATACTGCTGATTGTTGAATCTGGTCTGTTCGTCTGATCGGCCTGAGTGAGTTGTTTGTCTGTTGCAATTGTCTGGCGCAACGGGGAAATGCCGACAGCCGGGCTGCCTGTACCCTGATTGTAACCCCCTCAATTTCGTTCGCAATCAAAGAAATTGCCGACCTGCTGAATAATCATAAATCGGGTACACTTCCTGATCCGGTTCTGCAGACTGAAGCAACCTCGCTCAGTAAGCAGACCTCTAGAGCGCATCACATTTAACCATAGCGTCTCTCAATCTAGTATACTCGGTCCAAATGGCCTTGGAGACGCTACAGTAAAACTGGACACAGTCTAGAGAACGCAGCCAGGATCCTGTTGGATCAAATAATTCGAGTAAAACAGCTTCGCCACCCTGTTTTCGAGGCGGCTGGACCGAAATCAAGCCGCCTCGCATGTATACAGATATCAGGGTCCATAAATTGCTGTTGACCTGTTTTGTTGAAAGTTTTACATTTCCGCCGCGCTCTAACGGTAGAGCTTGAGACATGGAAGTTTCGTAAATCTTCTGACGACAAAGTATCAACGTGATTGGTGGCTCCGAAGCCGTCTGTTTTGACCCAATCGGAATCACTGCCTGACGATCAAAAGACCCCAATCAGGATCGTCACATCCAGCACAGTTCGCTGGTGTCTGAAATCAGGCAATCACATGATTCCCCCGCGTCGGATACAAAACATGGAGATTTTAAGCAATGGGCGACCCATTCCCAAACCCGCATGCGACCAAAGCCAAGACAAACTCAAATCGAAAAATTATGTTTTTCGCAGCCGGTACAGGACTGGTGCTTTTAGCTGGCGTGCTCTTGTTCCAGGCATTCAACGCCAAAACAGGTGCCGCCGGTGAAGACAAATCAGCTGGTTCGGTCCGGATTTCCGGAAGCCAGCCTTCTGCACGGACTCAGCCTGTAGCCAAAGTCGGCAACGTGGTGATCAGTGAAGATGAGCTAGCCCGCGAGTGTATCGCCTTGTATGGACCAGAAGTCCTGGAGAATGTCATCAACCGGGCCATTATCGAACAGGCCTGTCAGAAAGCCGGCATTAACGTCGAACAGGCAGAAGTTCACGCCGAAGTCGAAAAGATCGCCAAACGCTTTAACCTGGATACCAAAACCTGGTACGAAATGCTGCAGGCAGAGCGTAAAATGAATCCCAACCAGTATCGCCGCAACGTGATCTGGCCGATGCTGGCACTGCGTAAACTGGCTGGACAGCGCACTAAGCTGACCCCGGAGCAGGTGCAGAAAGCATTCGTCCGGGATTATGGCCCACGCGTGAAAGCCCGTATGATCATGATGGACAACCTGAGCCGTGCTCAGAAAGTCTGGGATGATGTCAAAAAACATCCAGCCGAATTTGAACGTTATGCCCGTGACTATTCCATCGAACCAAACAGCCGCGCCCTGGGTGGTGCTATTCAACCGATTCCCCAGTTTTCTGAAAATGAAAGCCTCTGGAAAGCCGCCTTCAAACTCCATGAAGGGGAAGTCTCCGGAATCGTTCAAATCGGACTCAGCCGCTATGCCATTCTGCTTTGCGAAGGCCGGACCGAGCCCATCGTAAACAGCATCGAAGATGTAAAAACTCAACTGGTGGACCAGTTGACTGAAGAACAGACACAGGAAGCAGTCGCCCGCGTGTTTGCGAAACTGAAAGAGCAAACCCGCGTCGACAACTATATCACTGGTTCGACGACCGGTGGTGTCTCCCAGACTTCGGGCACGAGCTTCAGCAAGGGACAGGTCAATCAGGCCATCCCCAGCCCCACACAGGGACTGAACGGCTCGAACCGCTAATTTAAGTTCTTCGGGTAGAGAACCAGATAGCCTTTACGTGTGTCAGTCCTGATTTACTGACACACGTTTTTTTATGTCCTGATCAATCTGAGAAAAATATGTCATCTTCATCAGGCGCATTTTTTGTTGTGATCGCGTAAAATGGTTTCAGTCAGGTCAAATTCCAATTCTGTTGCGAATTTGACGCCCTGACAGATAGTCGACAAATATTCCTTGTAGAACAGGCAGTCTTTTCATTATGCGTGGCGAATCGGAAGTTCCTTCTTCAGATGACGGCTTTACCATCCCCGTCGCTGAACGAGTAAAGCGTTTACCCCCTTACCTTTTTGGAAAAATCAATAAACTGAAATACCAGAAACGTGTGGCGGGCGTGGATGTGATCGACCTGGGGATGGGGAACCCGACCGACCCGCCTGATCCCCTGATTGTCGAGAAGATGACAGAAGCCGTTGCCGACCCGCGGAACCACCGTTATTCCGTCGCCAACGGCATTGCCAACCTCAGAAAAGAAGTGACGTCCCGCTACTGGAAAAAATATGGCGTCCGCCTCGATCCGGATTCGGAAGTCGTCACCTGTATCGGATCGAAAGAGGGCTTCAGCCACATGTGTCTGGCATTGATGGGCCCGGGAGACACTGCGATCGTGCCTTCCCCCTCGTTTCCCGTACACGTGTATGCTGTCATGCTGGCTGCCGGTAACGTCATTGAACTCGATGTGCGGCAGCCCGATCAGTTCCTCTCGAATATTGCTTATACCTGCGAGCATCTGTATCCCAAGCCACGTGTGGTTGTCGTGAATTTTCCGCACAACCCCAGTGCGACCGTCATTGAACAGGACTTCTACGTGGAACTGGTTCGACTGGCACGCAAGTATTCGTTCCTGGTCATCAGCGACTTTGCTTACGCAGACATCTGCTTTGATGGTTACAAAGCGCCCAGCTTTCTGGCAACTCCTGGCGCCACCGAAGTGGGCGTGGAATTTACGACCATGAGTAAAGGTTTCAGTATGGCCGGCTGGCGTATCGGCTTCTGTTCAGGGAATTCGGAGATGGTGCGTGCCCTCTCGACCATCAAAGGTTATTACGATTATGGCCTGTTCCAGCCCGTCCAGATTGCCGCCATCGTCGCCATGCGGCACTGTGAAGCGGCGGTCGACAGTATTGCCGCCGAGTATCAGATGCGACGCGACGTCTTCTGCAGCGGCCTGGAGCGACTCGGCTGGGAAATTGAACGCCCTAAAGCGGGTATGTTCGTCTGGGCCAAGATCCCGGAACCCTGGGCCAAGATGGGATCGATCGATTTCGCAATGAAACTGCTGGACGAAGGTGGCGTCGCCGTCAGCCCCGGACGCGGGTTCGGTGAAGACGGCGAAGGATACCTGCGGATGGCAATCGTCGAAAACTCACAGCGATTGCGACAGGCCGTTAAGCAGATCGGTAAAGTGATGAAGTCAGAAGAAATCACAGCGGAGTAATTCCGCTGAAGATTTCGAAGACTCAGACGGTCTTTCGCTGATCATCGACCGGCTTCATGAATCCCTGAATCTGATTTTCGGCCAGTTTGATCGTGCCCGCATCGGGTCCAATGCGGATCCCGGTGCGCTGCATCGGCTGGCGCTCTTCACTGATGACGTTATCGGTAATTATCAGGTCGGAAGTCTTGCCAGTGATGTCGATGGCGACCCCATCTGCGGCTCCGCTGTTGATGATCTGATTCTTGACCACCGTATTGCGATTCGCCCAGAAGTTTTTCCCACGGATATCATTACGGAACAAAATACCAACCTGGTTACTGTCACGGATGACATTTTCCCGCATCACATTATCGGTATCGTTATGGCCAATCGAAATACTGATGTCATTGCCTTTTAACTGATTCTTCTCCGCCAGGCCAAATTTCACACCCCAGCACCAGTACAACCCGATGTGGTTATTTTCGAAGCGGTTGTTCACAATCAACGGTCGCTGTGAACCCGATCCGGGATGAATTCCCAGGTCGGCATTATCGTGGCTGTGGCAGTTCTCGACTTTGACATCGTGACAGATCTGAAAGCTGATGCCGTCCCCGTTATAATTCCTCGCGGTCACGTTTCGTATCGTGTAGCGATTGCAGTCCTGCAGAAAGATACAGCCACCATAGTTGCCATTCAGGTTGGTATTGTTTTCCCGATTCCCATCCAGCGTCAGATCTTCGATCAATACATTTTTTGTGTATTCGCTGGTTAATAACGGAAACAGGGATGAGACGGTAGGCTTTCCGGAAAGCCACAAATTCTTGCGCAATCCGTCGTTCAACTTGAACCGGTTTCCGGATCGTGCCACCAGCGTGCGTTTAATGACTTCCTG
This sequence comes from Gimesia algae, assembly GCF_007746795.1. Classification (NCBI taxonomy): domain Bacteria; kingdom Pseudomonadati; phylum Planctomycetota; class Planctomycetia; order Planctomycetales; family Planctomycetaceae; genus Gimesia; species Gimesia algae. Next base: position 306,145 of record NZ_CP036343.1, on the reverse strand, counting down.
ACTGCCGGTACTCGGATTCTTTGTCACGAGAACGACTCCATCTCCCACCTGAAGGCCCGCCGACTTCTCCAGCGTAATTTCCTGATCGTACCAGTCAGAATCTTCAGAGAGCGCCACCGTTTCCGAGGCGCCTTTTGTGATGATTGTTTCCGGGCCACTTCCCTGCAGCCGAATCTTCGATGGCAGATGCAACGCATTTCGCAGAGTGAATGTTCCGGGCAGCAGTCGAACCGTGCCTCCTCCTTTACCGGCTATGTAGTCAATCGCTGCCTGGAGCGCTTTGTCACTCGTACCGCTGATATCTCCCGATTTCGGTCCGACGGAAATGGAAAGGCGATCTTCCCATTCCGGTTCAAAGCGTGAATCACCGTCTGTGGCACGCGGGTCGTTTACAGTCGGCAGGCCGGCATTGATTAGCCGGCTCAATGAGAGCACCCCCAATCCACCGCCAACAGCGGTACCTAGAAAATCACGACGGGAAAGGGGCAATGATTTCATCAGTCGACTCCGGGAAAATGGTCTGAGGAATGAATACAAGCAGAATTTTATTAACTCTATTTATAATCAGTTTCCCTGATTCATTCAGTGAATTCAAGCTCGATTCCAGAGATCAATCAGATCGATTGTTTTTCTGGTACGATCGGTTTTATTCCTGACAAAGAAGGACATTTTCCGCGAGTCATTTACTTTCCGTAGATGACAGACAGGGGCACCAGCGTGATTTGCGATTCTGCGAGTCCATTATTTTTCGTACGATCGCCGGCACAGTGTCCCAGTAGTACGCCGTCTTTCGTGAACTCAATCGCCGTGTAACAGTACCAGCCATTCGGATTGGTTTCGATATTCTGAATCTGCTGCCAGGTCTTGCCTTCGTCTTTGGAAATAGCCAGGGTCAGCGGCGTCCGCTTGCCGCGCAGCTTGGCATCGATTCCCTGGTGATTATTCCAGACCAGCAGTAAGTCACCCGTGGAAGGAATGCGTTCTATGGATGCCGGCGAGACGGGAGAAATAATCTGGGATGGCTTCAGTTCGGAAAACGTCTGGCCTCCATCTTGTGAAAACGCGACATACTGACTGCCGCCATTCGTACGACAGAATCCCATCAGGGTCCCGTCTTTCAGTTCAACCAAACCGGGTTCCTGCATGTAAGGCTGCTTGCCACCTGGCTGCGTCTCGACAACAACTTCTGTTCCACGCTGCCAGGTTTTTCCCTGATCGTCAGAGTAATAACAGAGGAATTTTGCATTGGGGTTAAACCGATCTGATCCTGGCAGGTTCTGATGTAGCGCCAACGGGACCACAATGCGACCACTCTTCAACTGCACTACGCGATCATTGTTCAAGACATAATATCCGACCTCGTTTTGAGGAATGATCTCAAGCGGTTCGCTCCAGTGAACTCCTTCATCAGCGCTGATGCGCATGACAGGCAGTAAATCATGGAGCGAATTTTTGCGGGCATAAAACAAGGCGATTCGTCCGTCCTGCAGCCGCAACAGTGAGACCGACATGATGTTCTGTTTGCCGTCATTTTCGATGATCGTTTCATCTTCCTGCGTCCAGGTCCTGCCGCCATCGGATGAGTAGCGACCCGCCAGGTAAGCAGAGGAGTGGTCTGCAGCCCCACCCGTGAAATGAGTGTAGACAAACAGAATGCGTCCATCTTTCAGAGTGATAAAATCCCCTTCACTGTTGCGGGGATTATTCTCGCGCGCCGGTAATCGCAAGACACGTTGAATGGTTCCCGATTCCACCGCGGTTGATTTTGCATCATCTCCGGCCCGCATCATATTGATGGGTAATACACCAGCGATTACAGCGACGAACACAGCAGGACTATACAGGCGACTTTGATTCATTCTCTGATCCTCTTTATTTTTCAGGCGATGAGAATCGGTTGTGACGTGCATTGGTTACCCGTTGCAATACTTCAAAACTCTCACCACCAATGATCACTCTTTACACAGAGACACATTCTCTGATTGGACAACAGTGCCTGATAATCATCAAGCATATACTCGTGAATAATGAATGGTTCTTTAGAAATGTTTCGCCTTTCTATAGCAGGATGAGTAACAATTCTGGTCAGACTGAAGCGCTTTTTCCTTTTGCAATGAGGGTGTTTCGCCTCCCTTCTCACATCAATAGAAAACAGTGCTGAACGGCAACACTGCATCTCAATCAATGTTTCGATAATTCTATATTTTTTTCGAAGATTTTCTTTCCCCGTAAGCATAGTACAACGCTACAGATATGAATTTTTCTTCATTTTTCAGCTGAAACATTCGATAAATACAAATAGAAACATGTTGACAATTTAATTATCTGCCTTTTAATGAGACATGTCTTTTTAAACAACTCTAACTGGCATTCGCCATTAATACTGAGAGACTTTATCTACTGATTCTGGTAGTTAATTTTGTCGTTATAACTTTCATATTTCTTACTCTTATCTGAACTAACTAAAGTCGCTCTTTACAGCTAACTGAAATTTGTCTGTGCGCAGATTTTATCTCAACAGCTTTCTTAGCTTTGTGCGCATTACCGTTTTCGATTCGCTTAAAGGCCGGATGAGAGTGGGGAATGGTTATCATTTCTCTTATTTCTCTTAACAAATGCCGGTGGTGAAGATGAGACGACTCACAAAGAAACGGGGATTTACCCTGATTGAACTCCTGGTCGTAATTGCGATCATTGCGATCCTCGTTGCTCTGCTGTTGCCTGCTGTGCAACAGGCACGCGAAGCAGCTCGCAGAAGTACCTGTAAGAACAGTCTGAAGCAGATTGGACTGGCTCTACACAACTATCACGACACACATCGTACGTTCCCTCCCGCGCATATAGAGAACATACGCAACACAACTTATGACCCCCCAGGTGGAGAAAACTACCTTGCCTGGAGCGCCATGATTTTACCGTTCATGGACCAGGCCACCGTCTACAACAAGATCAACATGAACGAACCGTGGCGTACCCCCACGGGAACGGTCGCACAGCTGTCTCTTGTAAAAACCATCATCCCGGTATTCAACTGCCCTTCTGATCCCATGGGCGGACTCAATTCCAACATCGGATCCTGGGGTAAGTCAAACTACCCGGCGCTTATGTCTCCCTGTAATATCAAGCCTGGCAACACAGCAGGGAGTTGTTATACGGGTGCTTTTAATTACCACAACATCAACAGAATGAAAAACTTTACCGATGGTGCGAGTAATCTGATTATGGTTGGTGAAAGAACTACCGAAGATCGTGGTTCAGGAGCCATCTGGATTGGTGCGCAAGGCTATGTTCACTCGTCTGCGGGAAATGTCGCCAACTGGCCTTACCATACTGCCCTGGTGCGGACGTGGCAGGGACCAACAGCGACACCAGATCCTTCCACGATCTACCTCATCAATGGTATCAATAACAATGATGGCCTGAGGTATGCCTGGTCTTTAAGCAGTTCACATACAGGTGGCTGCCACTTCTTACTGGGTGATGGCAGTGTCCGCTTCATCAGTGAAAATATCGACGGGGACACGCTGGTTTACCTGGCTGCCATCAACGATAAAAATGTCATTGGTGAGTTCTAACGGACCTTAAATATTTGAGTTTCGTTCTCCCGGTTTCACCTCCACTGGTGAAACCGGGATTTCTGACTACCAAATAACCACAAGAAATTGCCCCTCATGCTATCTGGGTCTAAGAGGAAAGCTATGAGTTACATTTCTAAAATGCCATGGAATTTCTTCATGGTCATTTTAACTTCCTGCTGTCTGGGTTGTACCGGTGGAAACGACGTCGATCTGGGTAGCGTCTCGGGAGTTGTCACCATGGATGGCAAGCCACTCTCCAATGCCATTGTTGTATTTGTACCTGAGAAAGGGAATCCTTCTTCTGGTCGAACTGACGAACAAGGAACGTATGATCTCACCTATCTGGGAAATTCCAGGGGAGCGATTGTAGGTAGCCACAAAGTGAAAATTACCTCCCGCGATCCAAATGAACTGGACGAAGAAATTGACGGCGATACAGATTTTGCGAAAGTGGCTATGTCTGAGACTCTCGACATAGCCACTCCCCCTGTAGAATCCGATGGTGACATGACCAAGAAAAGACCTGTAACCACTCCCAACAAGAAAGGCAAAGAAGAACCAATTCCTGCCAGATATAATTCTCAGACAGAATTAATCAAGAAAGTCACGGCAGGAGAAAACACAATCGATTTTGATTTGAAATCAGAGTAGCCAACGCTGATTCTGTATCAGAAGCCTGACGTCTCAATAAGCGTAGTGAATTACCTCAAACAGTGTAAACCGTCGCTTTGATACAGCAAGAACTTTGTTCACAGCAATTCGTGAAACGACTTCAGAGGGCCTGCATTTTAAGGGAATTCCTCCTGCGATATTGTACTTGAACACGGTACGGACTGGTTAGAGGAACCCTGGAGGCTTGAAGGAGAAATCGTAGCGCGCGTGCTCTCGGGTTATGTATTTTGCAGCAGGATTCAAATTCAACGAAATGAGAAATAGGGACCGAATTATTAATTTTCGGTACGCTATTCTAAAAAAATCCGATTCCAAACATAATTTTTCCGTACCAACTCCTCCACAATCCGCTTCACCATATTTGGCTCAGTTACAACACTCCAAGTCGCTTTCATTTATGTTGAACCAATGCACTGAACTTCGTTCTCATCAATGAAACTCCCTTGAATTAAAGAACTTATGCGAACCCCTCTCCAGAACCTCTCTGTTCTGATTCCACGATCTTCACTCTACAAACATTATTAGCGATGTGACCTCCGATGCCTGAATTGTCCGTCCCCTCCCCTTTGTTAATAAAACTAATTAGCGGTAAACGAAGAATCCCTCAAATAATTTGTTTGACATTTTAGTTTTTTGTTTTTTACAATTCATTAATAATTCACTACCACTCTTTGTAAGGCTTTCGCCTGTACGCTTATTGTGTTCATCTAACTGCAATTCTTGGCAGTTATTACCTTGTTAAATATCGTTTTCGCGCTCTTGTTATCAACTGGGTATCTGGCATCACCAAGCTCTGTCCTTTCGGACCTGAATTTTTCTAAATTGCTTACTACCTTGATGCAACTACCTCTACTTTCAATGTTAAATTGAAATTGAAACGAGAGTTCGAGAGAGTAATTTATTCCTTTCTCTTAATTTCTTTCTACATTGGAGGTGATGATGAAACGACTCACAGCAAAACGGGGATTCACCCTGATTGAACTTCTGGTGGTGATTGCCATCATCGCGATTTTGATCGCACTTTTACTGCCGGCTGTGCAACAGGCACGTGAAGCAGCTCGCAGAAGCACCTGTAAAAACAACCTGAAGCAGATTGGGCTGGCCTTACACAACTATCATGAAACGCATCGTTCATTTCCCCAGATGCATGTAGAAAACATTCGAAATACAACGTACGATCCTGATACGGATAGTTACCTTGCCTGGAGTGTGATGCTGCTTCCCTTCATGGATCAGTCCTCACTTTACAATCAGATTAATATGAATGCGCCTTGGCGTGCCAATTATACGGGGACTCCTCCACAACTTGCACTCGTCAAAACTATCCTCCCTGCTTTCAACTGCCCGTCTGACCCCATGGAAGGACTCAATACCAACATCGGATCCTGGGGTAAGTCGAATTATCCCGCGATTTATTCGCCCTGTAACATTAAACCCGGCGCGACCGCAGGTTCATGTTATGCCGGTCCATTTAACAATCATGCTGTCACCCGCATGCGTGACTTTACCGACGGCGTCAGCAATGTAATTATGGTTGGTGAAAGAACGACAGAAGGGGTAAATGCAGGCGGTCTCTGGATTGGTGCATCTAACTCTAGTGGTACAGCTGGTAATTATGCAAACTGGCCATATCACACTGCGCTGGTTCGAACCTGGCAGGGTGCAACAGCAACCCCGGATCCTTCCACGATCTATCTGATCAACGGGATCAATAATAATACGGGAACCAAATATGAATGGTCGCTGAGTAGCTCTCATACGGGAGGCTGCCACTTTGTTTTCGGTGACGGTCGAGTCAAATTCATCAGCGAAAACGTAAACGGCGATACCCTGGTTTATCTCGCCGCCATCAATGACAAGAATGTCTTAGGCGAGTATTAAAGCCGCGCTGTAGA